>JAWOGI010000084.1:0-5610 GCA_046496975.1 Desulfobacteraceae bacterium
ACTGCCGGACAGTTCCCATCTTTTTATCATGGACGGCAGCGGAAACCTGGTTTTTTGTTCCACCAGAACAGATCCAGATGTGATGGCCTCAGCCTGGGGTCCTGCTGCAAAAAAAATACGATCTGCCCCTGCAGACGCTGCTGCACCAGAATATTCGGGCAGGACTGAGGAGGCAGGCATACAGACAGTATATGTGGCCCGGCAGTTTTCGCCATGGAACTGGGTGATCTTTTTTGCCATGGAGGACCAGGTTGTGCTCGGTGCGGCAAGGCAAATTCGAAATGCCACCATCGGCATCGCAGGCATCTGTTCGATTTTATCCATTGCCATGGTCCTGATCGTATTCAACAAATTTTTCGTAACCCCTGTCAGAATAATAAGCAACGGCGCTTCTGCCATTGCAGAGGGCAGGCATGTCAAACAGATCGATGTCAACTCCCAGGATGAACTGGGTGACCTGGCCCGCAATATGGAAACCATGTCCCAAGCGATCCAGCAGCACCAGGATGAGATAAAAAAATCCCATGATGAACTGGAAACAAGGGTCAAAGAACGAACCATGGAACTGGAAACCGCCCTGTCCAACATCAAAACCCTGAAAGGCCTCCTTCCCATATGCATGCACTGCAAAAAGATACGGGATGACAAAGGATACTGGAAACAGATGGAAGCTTACATCCAGAAAAATTCAGAGGCTGAATTCAGCCACAGCATCTGCAAAGAATGTGAACAAAAATATTATCCGGATATTGATTTCACCGGTGAATAATAGATAAAACGGGATGACACTGTGGCAGTAATGGTCATTGGTGCAACGAAGGGGTCAGCTGGCCCATCTTATGACCAAGCCCTTTTTCCGCCATGGTAAAGGAGATAAAGATAGTTTTCTATCTGGCCACTGAAGGATTGTTTGATAGACGCATTAATTTCTCTGGATTATTTCTTGTTTCGTTCTTTCATTTTTTTATACCAATTTTGGTCTCCGTAAAATTTTTCCGCACATTCAGGACACGTCCCATGGCTGAATTCCGCTTCCGAATGAGCGCTGATGTAGGATTCAATCTGTTTCCAGTATCCTTTATCATCCCGAATTTTTTTACAGGAAGCGCAAATGGGGAGTAACCCGCTCAACTGCTTTATTTCATCAATCGCCTTTTCGAGCTTCTTTTTTTCTTCAAGCAGTTGATACTCAAGGGTGATGTCCATAAAAAGTTGGATATAACCAGCCAGTTTCCCGAATATATCCAGAAGCTTTTCTTCGTTAATTTTCAGGACCCTGTTTTCAGAAGGGAGCAGGATGCGTTCCTTTTCCCGATCTAGAATCCATCTTTTGGTTCGGGTGACGGTCTTGGTTTCAGCCAGGAGAGTGTCAATGGGCTTGCCGATCACTTCTGTCCGGTCCAGACTAAAAGTATCCAGAAATCTTTGATTAACGCTGGTAATCGTTCTATCCTTTTCTGTGATCATAATGGCAAACGGCAGACTCTCAATCAGGATGTTCAATTCAATAAGCAGATTCTGGAGGTCGGTCACATCATGGGCAAATCCGACAGTGCCAATAACGCTGCCATCGGTGTCGAAAACAGGGGACTTGTAAGTTTTGAACTTGCGAAGTTCATCACCGCATTTCACAGTTTCGTCGAAAAGGCAGGTCTCCTTTTTGTTGAGAACAATTTCTTCTGATTCCAGGCAAACATATTCCCCTTGGGCATATTCATCCGGTTCAAGGTCCCAGATATAGTAATGTCCACGACCTTCAATCTGTGCCTTTGATTTATTTACAGCCCGGCAGAAGCTGTTATTGACTTTTAAATGAGCTCCTTTTGCATCCTTGAACCAAATCAAGTCAGGCAGGCTGTCTATCATCGTGTCCAGATATTTTTGGGTTAGAACAGAATCCTCCCGATCTTTCAGGTGGTTCAGTATCTTGGTGAAAGAGGACCGAACCTTATCTTCAGCAAATGGCTTGATCCAAATCTGGTCGAAAAGTTGATAATTTTCTGCCAGAACCGGAAAGCTATCGGATGAAAAACAACCAACAACAAGGGCCTTTTCATCTTTAGCTGCAAGAATTTTTTCCAGGGATATGAGTTTGACGGTGTCGAAATCAAGAACGATGATCCCATATCCTTTCAGGTCGACTTCATCGACATCCGGATGACAGAAAAATTCGTATGAGAATCTTTCAATCGGTGGGACACCACGAAGAAACGTTTCAAGCTGAGTATTCTGTGTTGCAATCAAAATATTTAATATTCGATGGTACACATTAAACCGTCCCTGTAGTAATCAATAAAATATAGCCGTTCAGCCTATAGGAGCTTGCTTTTCCTGATACAGGATATACCAGACCACCGGTGAATGTCAATGATCAAGATCAAGGGGTCGGACTGCGGATCAAAGCAGTTTTTTCTGCAGAATCCTGTTGTTCAAGGCCTGTATGTTTTTTATAAACATCTTCCGGAACATTTTTGCTGAACCTTGCATCCAGGGCTTCTAAAACCATTTCTCTTGCATCTCTTGCATCTGTGAGCATGCCCTGCTGATACCTTCAGCTCTTCATATGTAAGCACCTCCTCTGCAGCAGATATGTTCGATTTTAAGCAGGTTAGTGCAATGATTGACGGCAAGAATCTGATTGTGCGGGGAATACTTGGACGTCTGGAGTCCGGCTGGAATCTGGGGGAGTTGAATGAGCAGGCGAGGGTGTTTGGTGAAACCAGGCGCCGGTGTTGAAGACATTGAGGGTGATGTAGGCGGCACATAGAAAAGTAGAGAAGGTGTAGGCATTTGTTCTTGACCCTTTTTTTGTCTTGGGGTAGGGTATAGTGTAGTAAGATTTGGCGGACCAACGGGGTCAGGCTTTTGTTATTGCCGTTATCGGACAGAAAAGCACAGCCAACCCATAAAGCACACGATAATGTTAATAACGAAAAGGTGACCCCACCCCAGGGTGGCCGATGTTATGACCAAGCCCAATTTCTTGATAGTGCAGGAAGGCTCGCCTAATCGTAGTATAGATTCTGTCAAAGGAGTGTTCATGCCGACTATCAGCATGTTTTATGGCGTAATTATCTCAATGTTTTATGAAATTCAGACAAAACATCATTTGCCTCATGTTCACGCACGGTACCAGGGTAAAAAAGTGTCGATTGCTATTGATGACTGCCGAGTTCTTGCTGGGTCTTTGCCAACAAAACAATTGCGAATGGTTCAAGTTTGGGTTGATCTGCATCGAGAAGAGCTACTGGCGAACTGGGACTTGATGACACAAGGTGTGGAACCGTTCCGGATAGACCCCCTACGTTGAGGAGGTAAGTAATGAGATTACTTGATGTGATAGATGTTCAGGTTACCGATGAGTATCAACTTTTGTTGACATTTGAAAATCACGAACAACGATTTTTTGACATGCGTCCGTTCATTGACACCCCCCCCTGGAACAGATTGAAACATGGGGATGTTTTCAGAAAGGTACATATTCAGCAGGGCACTATTGTCTGGCCGGGACAGATCGATATAGACCCTGAGACTCTTTACGAGCTCTCGACAGTTACCGAAAAAACGGTGTGTTGAAGCCTATAAGAACCAGCCTGATTTAATCCAGGACACCTGGGTGGAGGTCAGCATGTTAAAACTGCCGTCATCAAGGAAACAGTTATCTGAAACAATAGAATGCAGATGGGTATTGAAGTTTAAAAAGTCCCCGTAGATCTGGACCGAAATAATTGCACCGGGGCTACCCGCTGCCATATCGCTGCTATATCGCTGTTTACTATGGAGAGCTGTGGGGGCTACTAAACCATGTGCTGTGCCACAAGCTCGGCAATGTCAAGGGTCTTCATCTCCTCTTCTTTTCCAAGCTCTTTCATGCCGTCCTGGGTCATGGTCAAACAGAACGGGCAGGCAACGCCGGGCGTGGGCGCAGGCCTGGCGATCAGCTCCCGGGCCCGCTCCTGGTTGATCCGTGTGCCGATGGTCTCTTCCATCCACATCCTGCCCCCGCCGGCACCGCAGCAGAAGCTCTCGCTGCCGTGGCGGTCAAGCTCTGTCAGGCCCTTTCTTGACACGGCGTTGATGAGAGAGCGGGGCTGGTCGTAAACCTCGTTGTACCGGCCAAGGTAACAGGGATCGTGGTAGGTGATGCTCTCTTCCAAGGAGGGCTCAAGGGTGATTTTGCCCGTATCCACCAGCTCCTGGATGATCTCTGTATGGTGGAACACCTGAAAGTCGCCCCCCATCTGGGGGTATTCATGCTTGAGGGTGTTCAGGCAGTGGGGGCAGGCGGCGATGATCTTTTTCACCTTGTAGCGGTTCAGGGTTTCGATGTTCTCCTGGGCCATCATCTGGTAGAGCATCTCGTTGCCGATACGCCGGGCAAAGTCGCCGGTGCACTTCTCCTCCCTGCCCAGGATGGCAAAGCTGACACCGGCCTTATGGAGGATTTTCACCAGGCTGGCGGAGACCTTTTTGCTCCTGTCGTCAAATGATCCGGCGCACCCCACCCAGAGCAGATACTCCACATCGGCGTCGTCGGCCATGGTCTTAACATCGAGTCCCTCGGCCCAGTCGGCCCGCTTGTCATACCCGATGCCCCAGGGGTTGCCGTTGCGCTCCAGCCCCTTGAGGGCCGAATTCAGCTCCTGGGGGTAGCTGCCAGCCATCAGGGTCTGGCCCTGGCGCATGGCAACAATGCGGGGCACCTGTTCGATGGTGACCGGGCACACCTCTTCACAGGCCCTGCAGGTGGTGCAGGCCCAGAGCATATCCTCGGGGATCACATCCCCCACCAGCTGTCTGGTGCCGGCAAGCTCTGCCATTTCGGAGAAAATCGCCTCTTTTGTTTCCGGGTCCTTCTCCTGGTCCCGCTTTTCTGCCAGGGCCGCCCGCTGGATGATCTTGTCGGCGTTGGTCAACAGCTCTGCCTTGAGGTTGTCGTTGAACTCGTGGAGGCTCAAAGGCTTGTCCGTGACATAGGCCGGGCACACCTCCCGGCACCGGCCGCACTCGGTGCAGGTGTAAAGATCCAGCCCCTGTTTCCAGTCAAGCTGGTGGATGTGGTTGATCCCCAGGGATTCGTCCTCCCACACCGACTCATCTTCAAGGTCCAGCACTTCTGTTTTTTCATGGACATAGTCCAGGGATTTGAAAAAAACGTTGGGCAGGGCCGTGATCACATGGAAATGTTTTCCCAGGGGCAGAAGGTTTAGAAATACCAGCTGGGTGATCACGTGAATCCAGAACCCGGCCTTCATGACAAGATGGGCCGTGTCAGCCCCGGCGTTGGACAAAAGCAGGCCCGCCCCCCGGGAGACAGGGGTCCAGGCAAACTCCAGGCCGTAGCGCCCGTTGTTGAAAAAATGCAGGTCAAAGGGGTTGTTCCAGGCGGTGATCAAATGGAACCTGGCACCGTCGTACAAGAGGTCCGAGACCATTAGTATCCCGATGAGCACCAAAACCAGGTAGGCCTCAAAGGTGTTGTGCAGCCGGGCCGGCTTGATCACGGCCCGCCGAAAGATGGCGTAGATCGGAGTAGTTTCCGGAACCTCAGCTCCGGACTGGGAAGTGGAAAGAATAGTAAATTTTTTAAACAAACTATAATTTATGAGT
>JAWOGI010000142.1:0-23851 GCA_046496975.1 Desulfobacteraceae bacterium
GCCGATTCGGGGTATTGCCCTACGCTCATGGAGCCAGGGCTCCTCTTCGAGTCACGCAGCCCGTCCATGGGCTGCTCCGAGGTGAGCGGCAGCTGTTTAGAGCATCCATGCTCACAGCTGCCGCTCAAAACCGCTACGGGCAAAACCCCGAACCGGCTGCCTCTAATTCGACTTGGCTCCGCGTCTACGACCCTTCCTTTGTTGTGAGCACACTGCTCATGGCCGTTATAAAAAACGACCATGATCCTGTGCATCGTCAAGACACCAGTTTCTTGTTTCTTGTTTCTTGTTTCTTGTCTCTTGTCTCTTGTTGTCACGACTCGGATATGTGCTTGACAAGATGCCCGAGTTCGGGAAATATCAATGCATTGCAGGCCAGTTGACACGCCTTGAGGCTTCCCGGCATTAAAAACAGAATCACATTGTTGATAATTCCCGCCGTTGCCCTGGACAAAAGGGCCGCAGAATCGATCTGATCATAGCTCAGCTGGGCAAAAAGGGGACCAAAGGCGGAGAGTTCTTTGTCAAAAAGCGGAGCAACCGTCTCAACGGTAACATCCCTTGGACTGATACCTGTGCCGCCGGTGATGAGAATCGCATGGGGCTGAACCTGGTTCACAAGCTGCCCAACCATGTCATTTATGGCCTCTTTCTCGTCTGTGACGACATGGTGGACAACAACTTCATGCCCCTCTTTTTTGGCCGTCTTTTTTATCCAGGCGCCGGCCTTGTCCTCTGCCAGTCCCCGGGTTGTGGAAACCGACAAAATCCCCAGCCGCAAATGCTTCGGGGTCTCTTTCTTGTGCAGAAAAGTGCTCATAGTATCATCCTGTTCTCTTACGCTCCTAAATGGGCTTGGTCATAACAGTTGGCGGGCAAACATCCAATCTCCGGTTTATCAGAACATCCAGCCAAAGCCGGACGTCTGTCATGACAGGTATTCCTGCTCAACACTGACCCTGTCCAGGCCGTCATTCTCCTTCAAACAGACATTGACCATCTCTTTGTGGAAGGTATCCAGGGAGATCCCCCTGTAGTTCGCCTGTATGGGAAGCTCCCTGTGGCCCCTGTCCACCAGCACGGCAAGCTCCACCCGGGCCGGCCGGCCAAAATCCATGATCGTGTCCATGGCCGCCCGAATGGTACGCCCGGTAAAGAGCACATCATCAACCAGGATGATCTTTTTCCCATCCACGGAAAACGGGATACTGGACGGCCTGACAACAGGCGTGGCACTGCTGCTGGTCCAGTCATCCCGGTAAAGATTGATATCCATCGCCCCAACAGGAATCTCAATATTTTCAATCCCGAGGATCTCTTTCTGAATCCGCTTGGCCAGGGAATCTCCCCGGGTCAGGATACCCGCCAGAGCAAGTCCGGCAACCCCTTTATGGGCCTCAACGATCTCGTAGGAAATCCTGGTGACGATCCTCTTGATATCCTCGGCATTGAGAACGGTTTTTTCATTTTTCATCTATCCCCCCGTGTGCGGCCGGAGCTTCCATGCAAAACAGAGGGAAACAGACCGGCCGCTTTTTCTGATTAAATGAATCCTGTTATCATCTTTTTCATTCCCAGACAAGGGGGGTTGTGTTAAAAACAGCAATTTTAGCACCCCATCAAGGTCAACCAACCGGTTTGGCCGGAGTATGACCAAGCCCGCCATCTCCTGACCGGCACAATAAAGATAAAAATTTTTCTTTTATTTCAGAAGAAGAATTGGTATGACACCCTGCAGCTGTTCGAATTATCCCGGTTTATGTGTGGAAAACCAAAATGAGAATAGCTCAGGAGAGTTATTGAATGATAAATTTCCTATAACGGCCATGCCCTGCGGGCACAACAAAGCATGGGTCGTAGACGCGGAGCCAAGTCCGATGCAGAGGCAGCCGGCGCAACACGACTTTCATGCAAAAAATATTGGCTCATGTTGAATTCCGGGATCTTCTCCGGGTGGGGCAGCTTGGAAGGCATAAAAAAATCAGGACAGCAATGAAACACGACTTCACAGGGGTAATCCTTGCCGGCGGTCACAACAGCAGGCTGCCGGGAATAAAAAAAACATTTCACACCATCGGAGGGAAGATGATCATGGATATCATCCATAAAAGGCTCTCCGCCCTTTTCAGCGAAGTCATAATTGTCACCAATGATCCCTGTGCCTTTGCCGGATGGGACTCCATGGTGGTGACCGACATCAATCCGTCAAAGTGTTCCCTTGCCGGCATCCACGCAGGGCTCTTCTACGCCTCGACCCCCAACATCTTTGTGTCGGCCTGTGACATCCCTTTTCTTAAAACAGTTGTCATGGAAAAAATTGTGTCACACATGGCGCCGGGGTACGATGTGGTGATCCCCGAGACCGATGATGGACTTGAGCCCCTCTGTGCGGCCTATTCAAAAAACTGTCTGCCCCTGATTCAAAACAGCCTTGACCGAAAAGTCTTTATGGTGAAAAAATTCTTTAAAAAGAACAAGACCAAAACAATACCTGTCCGTGATATGAAGCAGATCGATCCGGAGATGCATTCGTTTTTTAATGTGAACACTCCCCAGGATCTGGTAACCGCCAATGAGATCAGCCGTGCCGATTTGGGCAGCTGATCTGCAGCAAAAGGTGACCCCACCCCACGAATCAAGCCCTCCATTTCCTTTGGCCGAGGTTTGTGATTATTGTTTTATTTGTTATTTGAAATTTATTTGTAATTTGATGATTGAGGTTTGAAAATTTATACGATAGGATTATGAGATTGTATGTCCCAGGAAAATACAAAAATGAGGGCTGAAAAAAGAGAGGAGGAAACGGTGAGTATAGACAGAATGATAAAAACGGTAAAACAGCACCCTGACTACCCGAAGGCGGGGATGATCCTCTGCCACAACGGCGTGGTGCGCAAGACCACAAGGGAAGGCAGGCCGGTGACAGGGCTCAGGGTAACGGTGGACCATGACCGGCTGAACCGTTTGATTGCCCGGCAGAAAGCCAAAGACGGCATTGTTGAAGTACTTGTTGAAATCGCAGACAACAAGGAGCTGGGCATTGGTGATGATGTCATGTACATCGTTGTGGCAGGGGATATCAGGGAAAATGTCATTGAGACCCTGTCCGAAACCCTTAACGAGGTAAAGACCAAAGTAACCTCAAAAGAGCAGTTTTTTAAATAAAAGCTTGTATTCAGAATCGAATTAATCTGGCCGGAGTTATGACCAGGCCACCATACGGTAAAAGGAAAACCAGCGATGAATGATTTTACGCATCTTGACCAGGACGGCAGAGTCAGAATGGTTGATGTGGCGGACAAGGATGTCACCCGGAGGACGGCGGTGGCTGCCGGCAAGGTTGAGATGAAAAAAGAGACCCTGCAAAAAATCACCACGGCCGGTGTCAAAAAGGGCAATGTTCTGGAAGCTGCCAGGATTGCCGGGGTGATGGCGGCCAAGAAAACCGCGGACCTGGTCCCCATGTGCCACCCTTTGAACCTGACCCATGTCCAGGTCGATTTCTTCCCTGACATGGACAACAGCTCTGTTGTGATCGAAGCAACGGCCTCCCTTGCCGGCAGGACCGGGGTGGAGATGGAAGCCCTTACCGCAGTCTCCATTGCCGGGTTGACCATCTACGACATGTGCAAGTCCTATGACAGGGGAATGGTCATATCCGACATCCATTTACAATCAAAATCAGGGGGCAAGAGCGGCAAGTTTGTGGCAGATCGATACCATAACCATTGAAAACCTGACGTTCCTGGCAGTCGGTTTTTCCACGGGTGTGCTTGTCTGCTTGATCGTCCAGAAACTTGGGTTATCGTTTTTTGCAAAAAGAATAGAAGCCATGTCAGCCGAGGCCCTCCAGAGCAACTCCAGCCAGTTCCTGGAACTTGCCGACCGGTTTTTTGCCGGGTATGTCAAAGAGGCAAAAAAGGATTTTGACACCAAGGGAGACGAGATTTTAAGAAAAGTGGACCCTGTCCAGGAGGCCCTGGAAAAGTATGAATACCGGCTGGGGGCCATGGAGCGTGAACGGGAAAAGGCCTTTGGTTCCCTCTCTTCACGGCTGTTTGACATGGCAAAAACCCAGCAGAACCTTCAAAAAGAGACGGGAAACCTTGTAAAGGCGCTGAGGCTCCCCCATGTCAGGGGCCGATGGGGGGAGATGACCCTGAAGCGGGTGGCGGAGATCGCAGGCATGGCCGACCAGTGCGATTTTGTCGAGCAGCCGGCCACAGGATCGGGCAAGGGAAACCTGCGGCCCGACATGGTGGTCCACCTGCCGGGCAACAGAAACATCGTGGTGGATGCCAAGGTCTCCCTGGCGGCCTACCTGGATGCCCTGGAAGCCGAGACGTCAAAGGAGAAACAGAACTTTCTCAAGCACCACGCCAGACAGGTTCAAACCCACATTGCCACCCTTTCCAGTAAAAAGTACTGGCAGCACTTTTCCCCCTCCCCCGAGTTTGTCGTGCTCTTCATTCCAGGGGAAAACTATTTCAGCGCTGCCCTGGCTGTCACCCCGGACCTCATTGAATCGGCCATTGACAAGGGCGTTGTTCTGGCAACCCCCACCACCCTGATCTCCCTGTTAAAGGCCGTCTCCTTTGGCTGGCGCCAGGAGAAAAGCGCTGAAAATGCAAAAGAGATCACCCGGCTTGGCACGGAGCTTTACCAGCGACTCTGTACCATGTCAGACAACATGAACAAACTGGGCAGGGACATCGAGCGAACCGCTGCCACGTACAACAAAACCGTGGGGTCCCTGGAAAAACGGGTCATGGTCTCTGCCCGGAAATTCACCTCCCTTGGCATCTCCCTGGAGAACGGTGAAGAACCCGGTTCCATGGAGCCCGCTAGAGCAGACACCCGGAAAATGGAACACGACCACCAGAACAACTGCCATAAAGAAAACTGAAAACCAGGCGCTTCTTGGCAAAGAACCGCCATGAAAAGCCCTTAACGCCATGAACTTGAATTAATGAACCCCGGATTCCATGTGATGACCAAGAGATTTGCCAGACAAAATTTTGCCGCCCCCCTGCTGCTTCTGCTCTGGGGTCTGTTGACCTGTTTGACTGGATGCGCCCCCGAAAAAGAGGCGCCTGTCCAGCCGCCCCCCTTTCTGGAAAAGCTTTCCAGGCCTCTCTACCCGGATTTCAGCGACACGGGAGAGCAAAAAGAGCTCGTGGCAGCCGTTGAAAACAGCCTGACCTATTTTTCAAGGATTCCAAGCCAGAGAAAATTTTATTTCAGCAAGGATGTATACACTGCCGGGCATATCCGGCACTCCTTGACAACATTCCTCCAATTTATCCAGACCGGACCGGACAACCATGAGCTCAACCGCTTTATCAAGGCCAACTACGCCGTGTACCAGGCCGCCGGCAGCAACGACAAAGGAGAGGTGCTCTTTACCGGTTACTACGAGCCCTCCATTGCGGGAAGCCTTACCCGGGATGAGCAGTACCGGTTCCCCCTCTACTCCCAGCCCGAGGATCTTCTAACCCTTGATCCGGGCCAGTTCTTTGACAGCTTGCAGGGCAAAGGGCTTTGTATGGCAAGGGTAAACAAAAACAATCGTGTTGTCCCCTATTTTTCCCGAAAAGAGATCAACGCCATCGAGGATTTTGAAAAAAGGGCCCCGCCCATTGCCTGGCTAAAAAACAGAACAGACCGTTTTTTCCTTGAAATCCAGGGCTCAGGCAGACTTCACCTGAAAGAGGGGGGAACCATCAGGGTCCACTACCACAGAAAGAACGGTCATGCCTACCGGTCCATCGGAAGATACCTCATCGCCCAGAAGGAGATCCCCCAAGAGCAGATCTCCATGCAGTCCATACGGGCTTGGCTTGCCGACAACCCGTCAAAGGCGGAAACGGTCTTTCACCACAACCCGAGTTTTGTCTTTTTCAAACGGGAAAAGAATGGGCCTTTGGGCTCCCTGGGGGTAAAGGTTACCCCCATGCGCTCCATTGCAACGGACAGCGCTATTTTTCCCAAAGGAGCCCTCTGTTTCATCAAAACCGCTGTGCCGGCCACCACAGACCCAAAAGAGCCGTGGCCCCCCCACGCCGGTTTTGTCCTGAACCAGGACACAGGAGGGGCCATCAAAGGTCCCGGACGGGCCGATTTTTTCTATGGAAACGGCGATTATGCCGAATTTGCCGCAGGCCGGATGAACCACCGGGGAACGCTCTACTTTCTTGTGCTGGAACAGTGACCTTCCTGAAAAGCCGGCGTGATCATCACTTCGGCCAACTCCTCTGGTTTCGGGCCTCCGTTCCATGGCCGGTGTTATGGTCACGGCCGAAAAAGGCTTGCAAATCGTCTCTATCTTTTATATTATTGGAGGCTGATGCCGTACGATGCGGCAGGATTGAGCCGGACTGCGCCTCCTGGCCGGTCTTTAGGCGGCCTGGAGGTAAAACGGAATCTTTGTTTATTCCCGGCAGACCGGTTGTGAAAAATCAACTGCCAAAGCATTTTCAGGGGGTAATGGAATGATTCCCGGTTTTGAGGAAATAGTCGAACAGAGAATTTTAAAGGCCCAGAAAAAGGGGGAGATGGACGATCTTCCCGGCAAAGGCCGGCCACTGAAGTTTGAAGATGACAACGTGCCGGAAGAGCTGAGATTGTCCAGCAAAATCCTGAAAAACTCCGGTTTTCTTCCCCCGGAAGTTGAACTGAAAAAACAGATCAGAAACACAGAAGATCTTCTGGCAACCCTTGACCCCCACTCCCCTGAAAAGGGGCGTATCCAGAAAAAACTCAATTTTCTCTTTACAAAACTCAACACCATGCGGGGCTCTTCCTCTGAATCCTCCCTGTTTCTGGAACTGTACAGAGAGAACATCATCAAAAGGATTTCGTCAGCTACCCAAGTATAAATAACTTGGGCTTGTAAAAGCCCCATGCTGACCAGCCTAAGTGCTCAGGCACTACGTTAAGTTGGAAATTAGGTACTCCAGAGTACTTGCCAGCTCTGGACACTACGGTAAGTGGTTAAACAGGTCTAAGGGGTTAACCCAGTGCTGCTTACGTTAAACCCAACATTAACATTGGTGAGGCAAACATTACCCTACTTGTAGGAGATTAATTTTGAAAGTATTTGTGATTGACACCAACAAACAGCAGTTGGATCCAGTTCATCCAGCAGAAGCACGCCTGCTGTTAAAACAACAGAAGGTAGCTGTCTTCAGACAGTATCCATTCACTATAATATTAAAGGAGGCGCAACCCGTAGAACCAGAGCCTCTCCGTATTAAAATAGACCCAGGTAGTAAAACAACCGGCCTGGCCATTGTTAAAGAATCCGGAGAAATTGTGTTTGCCATGGAGCTTACACACCGTGGGCAGAGGATTAAGAAGCAACTGGAATCCCGGAGGTCGCTACGCAGAGGACGCCGTGGTCGACATACCAGGTATCGGAAACCCAGGTTCAGTAACAGAACCAGGGCAGACAAATGGCTGCCCCCTTCTTTGAAAAGCCGAGTGCACAATATCGAAACTTGGGTAAAGCGGCTGCAGAAATACTGCAACATAACAGATATTTCCATGGAGCTTGTGCGCTTCGACATGCAGAAGATTCAGAATCCAGAAATAGCTGGGACGCAGTACCAACAGGGAGCGCTCCTGGGCTATGAAATACGTGAGTATCTTCTGGAGAAATGGAACCGTACTTGCGTGTACTGCGGCGCGCAAGATACACCGTTGGAGGTGGAGCACATTGTCCCAAAATCCAAAGGTGGTTCGAACCGAGTCAGCAACCTGACCTTGGCGTGCAATACGTGTAACCAACGGAAGAATAATCAGCCAATTGAGCAGTTTCTGCAGAACAAGCCAGAGTTACTGCACAGTATTCTGTCCAAAGCAAAAGCTCCCCTGAAAGATGCAGCAGCTGTAAACGCCACCAGATGGAATCTGTACCGCACGTTAAAGAGAACAGGACTCCCTGTTGAAGTGGGTACTGGTGGTCGCACTAAGTTCAACAGGACCCGGCGCAATCTCCCCAAAACACACTGGCTGGATGCAGCATGTGTAGGAGCAAGCACACCGGACCACATTTTTCAGAAACACCAGCAGGTTCTGTATGTGGGTGCCATGGGTCACGGTAGCCGGCAGATGTGTAAGCCAGACAAATATGGTTTTCCCAGAACGAAATCCAAACCGCGCGGCAAAAAGGTACACGGATTTCAGACAGGAGACATTGTAAAAGCCGTTGTAACCCAAGGCAAGAAAGCTGGGAGATACATAGGCAGAGTGGCCGTTAGAGCAACAGGCAGCTTTAATATTAAAACCAAGACCGAAACAGTTCAAGGGATTGGGTGGAAATATTGCAAGCTAACTCACGCTTCTGACGGTTATACATACCAACATTAAAGTAAGGCCGTGCCTGCTAAAGCAAAACTCATATCCCAAACCTAAAGGATTGGGTTGCAAGGCCCAAGGGCCTCGGTTGCACGGCCTAAAGGCCTATAGTATGAAATTTAAACGACACGATAAGGAAGGGATCTTCAAGAGTCTCTTTGCCGCCTATTTTGTTATCCTGCTCCACGTTTTTCTCCTGGCAGGCACCGGGGTTACAGTGGTCCTGTTCAGGGGGGTGTACAACTACCTGCCCTGGATAATGGGAGGCCTTGCCGTGCTTATCCTTGTTTTGTTCTGGTTTTTCTACTATCGAATAAAAAAGAGCAGCAATGACATCAAGGACCTCCTCTCTTTTCCCGAATTCAGGGACAGAAACGTTGAAATAAAGCTGCTGGGAGGAGTAGCCTCGGTGAAAATAGATGGAAGCGGCAACCCCGCCGACTTTTCCACCACCCTCTTGTCCGGCGGCGATGAGATGCCAAGGCTCGAACAGCTGCCGGACAGAAATGAAAACAGCTTGAAGGATCTTGCTGACCTCTACGACCGGGGACTGCTGACACTGGATGAGTTTGAAACGGCAAAAAAGAAACTGCTCGAATAACAAGGAGAGCGTTATGGACAAGACAAGACTGGCCCTGCTGTCCGGGGGCACCTCATCGGAGCGGGAGGTTTCCCTGAACAGCGGCAACCAGGTATATGACTTTCTCGACAAGGAGAAGTACGCCGTTACCCGATACGATCCCAAAACCGATCTGAAACAGCTTGTCCTTGACAGTGACCGCATCGATGCGGCTTTGGTCATTCTCCACGGTCCCCATGGAGAAGACGGAACCATCCAGGGAGTGCTCGATCTACTGGGGATTCCCTACCAGGGCGCCGGTGTCCTGGGCAGCGCCGTTGCCATGAACAAGCTAGCCTCAAAACAGATGTACCGCAATGCCGGCATTCCCCAGCCCGATTTTCTCGACTACACAAAAAACGATGCCATCGACGGTCCCGCCTGCATTGAAAAACTCGGTCTGCCCATGGTGATCAAACCGGTCTGTGCCGGCTCCAGCAGGGGAATGACCATTGTCAGAGAGGCGCATCAGCTGGAAAAAGCCATTGCCAAGGCATTTGACCACGATGACGCTGTTTTGCTGGAACGGTATATCCGCGGTACCGAGCTGACCTGCGGGGTTATCGGGAATGAAACCATTGAAACCCTGCCGGTCATTGAAATCATTCCCGGCAACGGGTATGAATTCTTTGATTACGATGCCAAATACCTTCCAGGGGCCACCCGGGAAATCTGCCCGGCACGGATCAGCGAAGAGATCAAATCAAGGGCCCAGGCCCATGCCGCCGCCGCCCACAAGGCCCTCTTTCTCAAAGGATACAGCAGGACCGACATGATCCTCAAGGAAAACCGGCTCTACATCCTTGAAACCAACACCATCCCCGGCATGACGGAAACCAGTCTCTATCCCCAGGCCGCTGCGGCGGCAGGATACTCTTTTTCACAACTTCTCGACCGGCTGATCGATCTCTGCCTGGAGCCTTAGGCTGGGGTGGGACCGGAAGTTGAGTCGTTCCACAGCAAATGATGAAAACCATCAGCCGTCATTAAACCGCAGAGGTTTGCTGGAAGCTGATTACTTTAATATAACCCCCCATGTCCTTACGGACAAAACAAAGCATGAAAGCTGTTAGCTTTTAGCTGAGTACTGATGGCTGACGGCTGACGGCTTTCATATAAAAAAAAAACAGATAAGGAGTGCTGATTATAATGAAAGTCCTGGTTGTAGGAAACGGGGGCAGAGAACATGCCCTTACATGGAAGATCGCAAAAAGCCATAGAGTCGAAAAAATCTACTGCGCCCCTGGCAATGCAGGCACCGAGCAGTACGCCGAATCGGTTGCCATCAACGCCGATGACATTGAAAACCTCGTTCTCTTTGCACGGCAGAACCGCATAGACCTCACCGTTGTGGGTCCGGAAGCGCCCCTTGCCGGCGGCATTGCAGACCGTTTCAGGGAAAAGGGGCTGAAAATCTTCGGCCCGGACAAAAAAGCGGCCCAGCTGGAAGCCAGCAAGATTTTTGCCAAAAACATCATGACGAGATACAATATTCCCACGGCACGGGGACATGCCTTTACCCGGGCGGAAAAGGCAAAAAACTATGTCAAGACCATGCCCCTTCCCCTGGTGGTGAAGGCTGACGGCCTTGCCGCGGGCAAAGGGGTGATCATCTGCGCCACACAGCAGGAGGCCTTTGATGCCATTGACGACATGATCACGAAAAACGCCTTTGGCAGTGCCGGGGCGAAGATTGTCATCGAAGAGTGTCTGCAGGGGGAAGAGGCCTCGTTCATCGCCCTCACCGACGGCAAAACAGTGCTGCCCCTCCCCTCGTCCCAGGACCACAAGCGGATCTTTGACGATGACCAGGGGCCCAACACCGGGGGAATGGGGGCTTACTCCCCTGCCCCGGTCCTGGATTACCTGATGGCCAAAAAGGCCATGAAAGAGGTGATGGAGCCGGCCGTCAAGGCCATGGAAAAGGAGGGATGCCCCTTTACAGGGGTTCTCTACGCCGGGCTGATGATCGACGGGGAGCGGATCAAGGTGCTGGAGTTCAATGTCCGGCTTGGAGATCCCGAAACCCAGCCGATTCTCATGCGCCTGGAAAACGACCTGGTTCCCCTGATGGAGGCGTGTGTCGACGGAGATCTTCACCGGTTCACCACCCGCATCGCCAAACAGAGCACCATGTGTGTGGTAATGTCCGCCGGGGGATACCCCGGTGACTACACCAAGGGAGAGGTGATAACGGGCATTGACAGGGCCGATGAACAGGCGAACATCAAGGTGTTCCATGCCGGCACAAACCGGGTGGGCAAGGATGTGACCACCGCCGGCGGCCGGGTGCTCGGGGTGACCGCCGCAGGAAAGACCATCCAGGAGGCCATGGACCGTGCCTACGCCGCATGCAGAACGATCTCCTGGAAGGAGTGCTTCTACCGAAAAGACATCGGTGCCAAGGCCATTGCACGGCTTGCCGTCAAGCCCAGGGTGGGGATCATCATGGGAAGCGATTCCGATCTGCCGGTGATGGAACAGAGCATGGCAATTCTGAAAAAATTCGACATCGCCTATGAGGTGACCATCGCCTCGGCCCACAGAACCCCTGAAAGGGCCGTGGCCTTTGCCGAATCGGCACGGAAAAAGGGCATGGGCGCCATCATTGCCGGCGCAGGCCATGCCGCCCATCTGGCAGGGGTGCTGGCCGCCCACACCACCCTTCCCGTGGTGGGGGTCCCCATTGATTCTTCTGCCCTGCTGGGCATGGACTCCCTGCTGGCAACAGTACAGATGCCCCCGGGCATCCCCGTGGCCACCATGGCTGTCGGCAAGCCAGGCGCCTTGAACGCCGCTGTGTTTGCCGCCGAAATCCTTGCCGTGTCCGACAGCGGCCTGGCCGACCGGCTGGCCGTCTACAAACAGGAAATGGCCGCCAAGGTGGATAAAAAGGCTGAACTGCTTGGATAAAAACGGCAGAATAGTGACCATCGATCCTGTGACCCCGGAAAAAAAGCTGATCACAAGAGCCGCCCGCCTCATCGCACAGGGAGGCGTTGTTGTGTTTCCGACAAAACAGCTCTACGGAATCGCAGCCAATGCCCGGTGTTTCCAGGCTGTCAAACGGGTCTTTCGCATCAAACAGCGCCCGTTGAACAACCCCCTTCTTGTGCTGATCAATGAAAAAAAAGACCTTGAACAGCTTGTTACATCAGAGCCCGGCACAGCCCGGGCCCTGATGAAACGCTTCTGGCCCGGGGATGTCACCATTGTTTTCAACGCCAGAAACGACATCCCCGGGATCTTAACGGCACACACAAAAAAAATCGGCATCCGAATGCCAAGCCACCCCGTGGCACGGGCCCTTGTCAAAGAAACAGGGTTTCCCCTGACAGGCACCAGCGCCAACATTTCCGGTTCCCGGGGCGTTTACCGCATCACGGACCTGGACCGCTCCATTGTCCGGAAAGCGGACCTGGTTCTCGACGCCGGCCCCCTTGCCGGCGGCCGGGGCTCAACGGTTGTGGATGTCACAAAGGATCCGCCAAAGGTGATTCGCCAGGGAGAGGTGTCTGTTGATTGATCAAAAAAAAAATGACGACATTTCCTGTTTTGTAACTTTTTTGTAACCTTTCCCTGCTATACAATGACGATATGTACATTTACATGTGACAATCGCACTGACCTCACCCCTGGGTGCCGGGACCCTTATCATGCAACACCTGCCTGTTCCTGTTGCTCATCGAAACAGGGAAGTTGGCCCTAGGTTTGATAAAGCCCGGCATGCCGAGAAGAGATGCACCTTCAGGGATGAGGCAGTGACACTTCAGGGATTTCGCAACAACCTGTACCTGACCGGATATGCCACTGTTTTGCTCTCTGTTTGCAGGCCGGACGATTCGCTTCTCAATTGCCGCTGTTTTTTTGCAACTCCCTGGACCGACAACAATTGTTTCACAATTCCATGGAGGCATTATCGAGATGAAACTCAACAGACGAGACTTTATCAAGGTTTCAGGGGCCACTGCTGCGGGCTTGACCGCCGGCGGGCTTGGATTTGACCTGTCACCGGTAAAATCCCACGCCCAGATGCTGAAAACCAAGTATGCCAGGGAGTCCACCACCATCTGCTGCTACTGCGCAGTGGGGTGCGGCGCCATTGTCCACACCAGCAAAAGGGGGGACGGCAGGATCATGAACATTGAGGGAGACCCGGATCATGTGATCAATCGGGGAACCCTCTGTTCCAAGGGCGCCTCCCTGAAACAGCTGGCGGAAAATGAAAACCGAATCACGGAACCCATGTACAGGGCACCCTATTCCGACAGATGGGAAACCGTCTCCTGGAACTGGGCACTGGAGCAAATCGCCGGGAGAGTGAAAAAAACCCGTGACAAGGGATTTGAGGCAAAAAACAGCCGAGGAGAGGAGGTCAACCGGGTCACCAATATAGCATCCGTGGGGTCGGCTGCCATGGACAATGAGGAGTGCTGGATATACCAGAACCTGATGCGCTCCCTTGGCCTGGTCTACATCGAACATCAGGCCCGTATCTGACACAGCGCAACCGTAGCGGCTCTGGCAGAGTCGTTTGGACGTGGCGCCATGACCAACCACTGGATCGACATTAAAAACAGCGACTGCATTCTTGTCATGGGAAGCAATGCCGCTGAAAACCACCCCGTCTCCTTCAAGTATGTGACCAAGGCAATGGAAAACGGGGCAAAGCTGATCTCCGTTGATCCCCGGTTCACACGGACCTCATCCCGGGCGGATATTTTTGCCCCGATCCGGTCGGGAACCGACATCGCCTTTCTCGGGGGCATGATCAAGTACATCCTGGACAAAGAGCTGTACAACCGTGAATACACAGCAGCCTATACCAATGCCCCGTTTATCGTGGGCAAAGACTACTCCTTTGACGACGGCCTCTTTTCCGGTTTCAAGGCGGCAAAAGAGGGACCGGGCCGGGGAAGCTACGACAAGTCCCAATGGGCCTTTGACATGGACAGCAACGGGGTCCCCAAAAAGGACCGCACCCTGAAACATGACCGCTGCGTGTTCCAGTTGCTGAAAACCCATTTCAAGCGGTACGACCTGGAGACGGTTTCCAAGGTGACCGGAACATCAAAAGAGGAGCTGAAAAGGGTGTACAAGGCCTATGCCGCCACCGGAACAAGGGGAAAGGCCGGAACCATCATGTACGCCATGGGGTGGACCCAGCACACCGTGGGAACCCAGAACATCCGCACCATGGCCATGATCCAGCTGCTCCTGGGCAACATGGGCGTTGCCGGCGGCGGTGTCAACGCCCTTAGGGGAGAGTCCAATGTTCAGGGATCAACAGACCACTGCCTGCTGTGGCATATCTGGCCGGGGTATTTGAAAACCCCCAGGGCATCCAACGGTTCCCTTGCCGCTTATAATAAGAAATGGACCCCGGCAAGCCAGGACCCCCTCTCTGCCAACTGGTGGCAAAACTATCCCAAATACTCGGTCTCCCTGCTGAAATCCTTTTTCGGCGACAAGGCCACCGAGGCAAACCAGTTCGGGTACCACTGGCTGCCCAAGGTGGATGACGGCAAGGCCTACTCGTGGTTTGACCTGTTTGATGCCATGTACAATAAACATATCGACGGCTTTTTTGCCTGGGGCCAGAACCCCGCCTGCTCGGGATCCAATGCCGGCAAGATCAGGAAAGCCATGGAGAATCTCGACTGGATGGTCAATGTCAACCTATTTGACAACGAGACCGGCTCTTTCTGGAAAGGACCCGGTGTTGATCCCGCCAAGGTGGGCACAGAGGTGTTCATGCTGCCGGCCTGTGTCTCTGTTGAAAAAGAGGGAAGCATCACCAACTCGGGCCGGTGGATGCAGTGGCGGTATCCCGGCCCCGCCCCCAAGGGCAACAGCCTTCCCGACGGGGATATCATCATGCAGCTGGGCCATCGCATTAAAAAAGAGTACCAAAACAGCGGTCTGTTTCCAGAGCCCATCCGCAATCTGAAATGGGACTATGAGAGCAACGGCATCTACGATCCCCACAAAGCGGCAAAGGAGATCAACGGCTATTTTGTCAAAGATACCAAAATAAAAGGGAAAACCTTTAAAAAAGGCACATTGGTGCCAAGCTTTGCCTACCTGACGGCAGACGGGTCCACCTCATCGGGCAACTGGCTCTACTGCAACTCCTACACGGAAAATGGCAACATGTCAGCCCGGCGCAGCAAGAAGGATGCGATCAACAAGATCGGGCTCTATCCCGAATTTGCCTGGTGCTGGCCGGTGAACCGCCGTATCATTTACAACCGCGCCTCGGTGGATCTAAAAGGAAAGCCCTGGGACGAAAAGCACTGGGTGATCCGGTTTGAAGGCGAGGAAAAAAACGGCAAGTACGTCTCGAAAAAGTGGACCGGCGATGTGCCCGACGGCGGGTGGTATCCCCTGGAAAACCCAGACGGATCCAAACGAAAGGATGGAAAGTATCCCTTTATCATGCGAAAACACGGCCACGGCCAGATTTTCGGACCGGGCCGGGCCGACGGCCCCTTCCCCGAGCACTATGAGCCCCTGGAATGCCCTGTGGAAAAGAACTACTTCTCTTCCCAGATGACAAACCCCACGGCAGCGGTCTACTCCACCGAGGCCGACGCCCACGCCACCTGCGACCCCAGATTCCCCTTTGTGGGGACCACCTACCGGGTCTCCGAACACTGGCAGACCGGATTGATGACCCGCCCCCAGCCATGGCTCATGGAGCTTCAGCCCAACGTGTTTGTCGAAATGAGCGAAGAGCTGGCCAAACTGCGGAATATCAGCAACGGCGAGCGGGTAAAGGTGGCCAGTGCCAGAGGCTCTTTGGAGTGTACCGCCGTGGTGACCAAGCGGTTCAAACCCTTTAAGATAGGCTACGCAACCATCCACCAGGTGGGAATCCCCTGGCATTACGGATGGAGATGGCCTGCCGACGGATCCGAGGAGAGTGCCAACCTGCTCACCCCCCCGGCCGGGGACCCCAACACCAGAATTCCTGAAACCAAGGCATTCATGGTCAATGTGACAAAGCTGTAAAGGAGGGAATTCACCATGAGCAAAGCGATATTTATCGACACCACCCTGTGCACCGCCTGCAGGGCCTGCCAGGTGGCATGCAAACAGTGGCATAACCTGCCCGCCGAAAAGACGGTGAACCGGGGCAGCTACCAGAACCCCGAAGATCTGAGCTTTTCCACCTACAAACTGGTGCGCATGAACGAAGAGATCATCGACAACAAACTCCACTGGCTCTTTTTCCCCGACCAGTGCCGGCACTGCCGGGAGGCTCCCTGCCTGGACACGGCCTATGACGAAAGGGCCATTTACAAGGATCACCTCACCGGGGCCATTGTGTATACCGCCCAGACCAAAGAGCTCAATGCCGACGACATCATTGACTCCTGTCCGTACAACATTCCCAAAAGAGCAGCGGACAACACCCTTGCCAAGTGCGACATGTGCAACGACAGGGTACACAACGGCCTGAAGCCGGCCTGTGTTCAAACCTGCCCCACTGGAGCCATGGATTTCGGGGAGAGAAAAGAGATGGTGGCCAAGGCCGAAAAAAGGGTAAAAGAGGTCCAGGCCACCCACCCCGGGGCCACGCTTCTCGATCCCTACGAGGTGAATGTGATCTACCTGGTCAGCCAGTCCCCCCGGCTCTATTGGGAATTTGCCATGGCACAGCCGGGAAAGGGCGGCCTCAAACGCGGCGTTGCCCTTCGTAAAATGGCAGGCCCCCTTGCAAAACTCTTGAAAGTATAATGCCAAAACTTCCGGGGAAAGCCTTGACGCTTTCCCCGGATTGGCCGCCGGCGCAACACGACTTTCATATAACGGCCATGAGCAACGCGCTCACAACAAAGATAGAAACAGTATTGCGCCGCCCCCAGTGGATTGCCCCGGCCTCCACGAGAACGTCGGAGGGATTTTTTCCTTTGGTTCTCAAGTTCCAGCCGGGGCAAATCCACTGGGGGCTCTGACTCGGTTGTTTCATATAAAAAAAAAAGGAGGAACAATGAAAAAACTTTTCGTAACCACCCTGTTTTTTATGGTGCTGAACATGATGCCCACACCAGGAGTGGCCGGCTGCGGCAAAATGGAGCTGGATTTTCTCCTGGCCGTCCCGGAACAGCAGAGCCAGAAAGACTATCTTGGACTGAACAACGGCAAGACCTTCGCCCTTTCCGATATAAAGGCCGACATGGTCATCATCGAAATCTTTTCCATGTACTGCCCCATCTGCCAGGCCGAAGCGGACAAGGTCAACCGGCTGTTTGAGCTCATCCAGGCCGATGATCTTTTGAAAGAGAGGGTCAAACTCATCGGCATCGGTGCTGGCAACTCCGAGTTTGAGGTCGATTTCTTCAGAAAAAATTACCGCATAGCCTTTCCCCTGTTCAGTGACGGCGATTTTACCATTCACAAAAAAATCGGGGAGGTGCAGACCCCCTGCTTTATCGCCCTGGCACCGGGCAAAGCGCTTGAGGTCTTTTACTGCCGGGAGGGAAGGTTCAAAGACCCCGGACAGTTTCTGGACAGCCTTGTCAAATCAATGGATTTTTCGGAGGATAAACAGTGAAACGACTCAACACCATTAACATGACCCTGGCAGCCCTGGTTCTCGTCTGTTCATCGTTCCTCTGCCCGGCCCGTGCCGCAGAGAAGATAAACAGTGAAAAAATATACGATCCAGGGACCTTACCCCCCATTGACAGCCAGCTTTCGGTAAGTCTCGGCGAGAAAGCCCCAAACTTTCGTCTCAAGGCGGTCTCCGGTGAAATGATCGGTCCGGGCAGCTACCTGGGCAAAAAAAATGTGCTGATCTCGTTTGTGCCGGCGGCCTGGACCCCGGTCTGCTCGGACCAGTGGCCGGGGTACAACATTGCCAGACCCCTGTTCGAACAATACGACACCATCATTCTGGGCATCTCCGTGGACAACCTGCCCACCCTCTTCGCCTGGACCGGGGAGATGGGAGATCTCTGGTTTCCCGTTTTGTCGGATTTCTGGCCCCACGGCAGGGTGAGCCGGCAATACGGGGTGCTCAGGTCCGACGGCACATCGGAAAGGGCTTTGTTTCTTGTGGACAAACAAGGAATTCTTCGGTTTATCCATGTATCAAATATCAATGACCGGCCGGATCTTGGCATGATCATCAATGCTTTGAAAAGACTTTCCCGGTGACAATGGAACCGCTCAACCTGCAGAATATTCAACTCAAACCCGCTTAGCGCTTCCCGGCAGATCAGCTGTCCTGAACTGGTTTCGCCCCGCCTCCTTGGCCCGGTACAACGCCTGGTCTGCTGCCTCAACCAGTTTCATGGACGAATTTTTTTTGCCCGGCACCACACAGGCCACCCCCATGCTCACCGTCAACCACCGGGAAACATCGGAATCTTCATGGATGATTTCCATTTTCCGGACATCAAAAAGAATTTTTCCGGCAATGAGTTCTGCCCCGTTGAGATCTGTGTCGGGAAGCACTATGACAAACTCTTCCCCTCCGTACCTTGCCACAAAATCCCCGGGCCGGCCGGGGATCTCCTCGATCAGGGCGGCAACCTGTTTCAAACAGTCGTCCCCTGCCAGGTGACCGTAAAGATCGTTGTACCTTTTAAAATAGTCGATATCCATCATGATCACCGTTAAAAAGCCCCTGCTCCGCCGGCACCGGTGCCACTCTTTTTTCAGGACAGCATCAAAATTCCGCCGGTTGGGAATCCCCGTAAGGCCGTCCATGTAAGAGATGGTTTCAAGCTTCTTGTTTGCCCGGGTAAGCTTCTTGTTCAACCCGGCAAGTTCGACATTGTACCGTGCCACGGAGATGTGCCGATATAAAAAAAAGACCCCGATGATGCCGAGAACAAGGAGAATTTTCCACAGCAGGGAATAATCAAACTCCTGCTGATATTTCAGGGTGATCCAGCTCTGGAAAATCTCATTTTTCTCTTGTTTGTCCAGGGAGTTGACGGTTTTTTCAAAAACAGTAACGAGTTTTTTTTCCCCGCCGGCAATCCCTGCTCGAAACGGGACATCGTAGGGCAGCTCTCCGGAGATTTTCAGATCAACCATCTGCTTTTCCTGGATGTAAAAACCGATCTTCGGGGCCATGTCCACAACTGCGAACAGCTCTTCACTCTGGACCTTTGAAAGCCCCTGCTCTACACTGTCCACTGCCTGAAAATCGATGCGGGGATACCAGGCTGTCAGTTGATCAAAAAACCAGGCGCTTCGGTTGACACCGATCTTTTTTTCCGAGATCTCATCCAGGGAGTTGATATAGATCGCCTTGCTGCCCGTTGCAATGACCAGGGGATATGCCACATAGGGGACGGTAACCGGATACGTTTTTTTATCGGCCAGACTTTGGGGAACCATGGAAATCATATCACACCGGCCCCGGTCGAGCATAATTTCAGCCTCTTGCAACGAATTGCACGAAACAATCTCCATGGACAGGCCGAGCTTCTCTTCCATGGATCTGTAAAAATCCGCCACAATTCCGGTGTATCGGCCTTTCCCATCAACGGATTCAAAGGGCAAACTGTCCCGCTGGACCGCCAGAACAAGCTGTTTTTTTTCTTCCAGGTACGCTTTTTCCCCGCTGGTCAGGTTGCCCGGCCCCCTGCCGATCTCCATGTTCCCGATCCATTTCTCGACAATTTCCTGGTACTGCCCGGTGCTCACATGGTCCATGGCCTTGTCAAGGATCGAGGCCAGGGGAGCCATCTCCTTTCTAACGGCCATGTACAGGGGAAGGGAGTGATCCAGCGGAACTTCCGCCACCACCGTAACATTGTCAAGAAAATGCTTTTTGATGAGATAGTTGATAATGCCAAGGGAACCGACAAAGCCGTCAGCTTTGCCAAGGGAAACCTGCTTGAGGCCTTCCAGGGGGTTGTCCACCAGCATGCAGTCAAGCCCGGGGTTCTCATTCATTATGGCCTCTGTCAGGGTGTACCCATCGGGCATTGCAAGGGTTTTGTCCTTCATGTCGGACAATGTTTTTACCTGCTTGAGATCTTTGCTGATGGCAAGCACCTTGACAAGCTCCACATAGGAGCGGGTAAAGGTCAAAAAAGTCTCTCGTTCGGAGCTCTTCCACAGCCCGGGAAAGAGGTCCACCTGGTTCTGCCGCCCCATCTCGAGAAGCTGTGACCAGGTATGCCCGTTGACAAATTCAAGGTCCACCCCAATGGTTCTGGCAAGGAGCCGGGCATAATCAATGGCAAACCCCGCCGGCTGGCCGTTTTCAACAAAATCAAAGGGGGGCCAGTCCAGTTCATTGGCCACCCGGATAACAGGATGGTTTTTGAGAAAGATCTCCTCGTCAGGGGTCAGATGAATATTCTGCTCTGAATCAAAGCCCCCCTTTCCCAGCCATTTCTGCTCAAGGGCGGCAATATCTCCCGGGGTAACGGTTTCAAGGGCCTTTTCCAGCATGGCGTGGAGCACCGGCCACTCCTTTCTCACCAGAATATGAAGGGCCTTTTGCCGGTTGTTGTCGTACTGGTTGAACCACCCTGTGATTTTCAGATCTTCTAAAAAATGCTTTTTCATCCGGTACCGGGCAACGGCTGACAGCTCGATGACGGCATCGGCTTTTTTCTCCATCACAGCGTCAAAGGCCTGGGCCATGTTGCCAACGGATAGGAGGTGGATTTCGGGGTAGTTTTCCAGCAAAAAGGATTCATAGGCCCACCCCTTGGGGGCTGCAACGATCTTTCCATCCAGATCACTGATATCAAAGATGTCATCCCGATCCCGGGAGACGACAAACACGGTTCTGTCTTTGTAATAGGGTTTTGTAAAAAGCCCGTACTGTTTCCTCTCCCTGTTTTTGTAGGCTGACTGCAGAACGTCGATCTTTTGATTGCGAAACAGCGCAACCAGCTTCTCCCAGGAGTAGCCGTTCACATATTCGAACTGAATGCCAAGGCGGTCGCCCAGCATGGTCATGAGGTCAATGCTCAAGCCAAAGGGTTGCGCCCCCACGGTAAAATCAAAGGGAGGCCAGTCCATCTCATTGCTCACCCGGATGACGGGATGCTCTTGAACAAACGCTTTTTCGCTTTCCGTCAGCCTTAACAGTGTCTCTGCTTGACCGCAGGGAAGGTGACAGCATAAAAGAAAAAAGACCAGGGCCGGCACAGTAGCTGAAAGAAAGCCTTTCATAGAATTCAACACCTTTTATTAATGGCTCCTCTGTATTTTCTTCTTAAAATGAACACATAGCACAAAAGCCGTGAAGAGTTCAATCAAAAGATGACGACCAGAACCCGCTGAAGAACAATTCTCACATTTTTATTGACAATATCCTTTTTTTTTCATAAAACTACATTCAAAATTTACCCAATGCCGGAGTGGTGGAATTGGTAGACGCAGAGGACTCAAAATCCTCCGGGCCTTGAGCCCTTGCGAGTTCAAGTCTCGCCTCCGGCACCAGTAAAATCCCCCCTGATTCTTTCCCTTGTCGGTAAGTGTTCATCTCGATTTCTGCCTGGCGCCAACACGTTTCTAATTTCTGAGTGGCGACGTTTTTCGGCGGCTGCCGGGCCGATTTCAATGGTTTGACCCAGGGGAAAGTTACGGGGCAGACATAAAGGAGGCGTTTTGAAAAACCAATTTATCATGACCGCTTTTGGCAAGGACAGACCCGGCATTGTTGCCGAGATTTCCGAGCTTATTTTTGAAAACAAATGCAGGCTGGAAGATTCCAACATGGGCAGGCTTGCTGACGAGTTCACCCTTATCCTGCTGCTCAGCGGTACCGGTGACAATCTTCAGGAAAAACTCTCCACGGAGTGCAAGCGGCTGGAACGGGAGAAAAACATCTCTGCGTTCATAAGGCCGCTGGAGTTCCAGAGAAGTGAGGAAAAAAACGGCGATGATCTGTGCACCATCAAGGTGGACGGCATAGACCAGGCGGGCATAGTGTACAAAGTGAGCAGACTTCTGGCCGAAAACCGTATCAATATAGAAACCCTGCGATCCAGAAAAAAACACCTGCCCAACACCGGCACCGCCATGTACAGCATGGAAATCACGGCACGGCTTCCCGACTCAATTTCCCATGGAAAGCTGGAAAAGAAAATGGAAAACCTTGCCAATGATATTCACGTGGACATCAGGATCAGTTAGGACCGGTAGCTCTGTTTTTGCATCTCGTTGTGGTTACGGCCCGGAATTTCCACTCGTATCCAAGGCGAATGTTTAAAGGGCAACGATCAGGGCGGAAGAGGGAAGGAGCTGTCTTTCGCCCCGGTGAAAAACGTCAATGGTTTGCCCGCCTCGAAGAGGAGCCCCGGCGCCATGGGGAGAAATTAAGCACACCCGGCCGCTTACCACTGGAATCGATGGATCGAGCGGTTTAACTGTCCACGGCCCTGGCAGCAACTGTTTTATGGGTATATTCACTATTGGTAAAACCGGAAGAGCCGGCTATTTTCAGACGCCCTTTCCTCCCCTGGTGTTTTGCCGGACCCTTTTTGACCTTTTTCCCGGGTTGCCTGGCCGGCTGATCTCTCTCTTTGAGCCAGGCAGCCACTTTCGGGGCAAACTTCTCCTGGAATTTTGAACTTACGTAGATACCGATGTGTCCGGTATCAAGGCAGATATCTTCGGTATCCTTGCTGCCGACACTTTTTGTCAGCTGGTCACACGCCTCGGGGGGCACCAGATGATCGTACCTGGCGTAAACATTGAGCAGGGGCATGGTGATGTTTTTCAGATTTACCGGTTCTCCCCCGACCTCGAGTCGACTTTGGATCAATCTGTTTTCCTGATAACACTCTTTGATAAACTCCCGGAACACCTCACCGGGAACATCAGGGCTGTCAAAGATCCATTTTTCCATCCGGACAAAATTCTCCACAAACTCTTTTTTGTCCATATGGGAAAGAAACCCGACATACTTGTCCATCATCAACCGGGCCGGATTGAGCAGAAGGAAGCCCAAATTCATCACATCGGCAGAAATATTGCCATATGTGTCGACCATGGCATCGGCATCCACCTGCTTCATCCAGAGATGCAAGAGCCCCTTGTCCGTTTCAAAATTGGTAGGGGTAACGGTGGTGACAAGGTTCTGTACTTTTTCGGGATGCTGGGCAGCGTAAACGGTGCAAAAGGTGCCGCCCATGCAGATCCCCATGAGATTTATTTTGGACACCCCGGTTCGCCCGCAGATGAAATCAACGATATTGTCCATGTAGCCGTTGATATGATCATCCAGCCCCAGGAACCTGTCCTTTCGCTTGGGATACCCCCAGTCGATCATGTACAGATCCATGCCCAGGTCGAGAAACCGCTCCACCACACTCCGCCCGGGCTGCAGATCCAGCATGCTTTCCCTGTTGATCAGGGCGTAAACCACCAGCAGGGGGGTTTTGTATTGTGATGGTTTACCGGATCGATAGTGTTTGAGTTTGACGCGGTCCTCCTGGTACACCACCTCACAGGGGGTCTGGGCAAGCCTGGTTTCCAAAGGATTCAACAAAACTTCCCGGGCCTTTTGGGCGCATTTGCAACTCTTTTCAACATCATCGACCATTTGGGACATGATAAGATCGACGGGGACCTTGAACTGGTTCAAGTTTCACCTCCAGATAATCTTTCAATGGTTTTTATATGAAAGTCGTGGTGTGCCGGCAGCCGATTCGGGGTATTGCCCTACGCTCATGGAGCCAGGGCTCCTCTTCGAGTCACGCAGCCCGTCCATGGGCTGCTCCGAGGTGAGCGGCAGCTGTTTTGAGCATCCATGCTCACAGCTACCGCTCAAAACCGCTACGGGCAAAACCCCGAACCGGCTGCCTCTAATTCGACTTTTTATCTTTGTTTTGAGTTCACTGCTCATGGTGGTTATTAAAAAACGGTTTAACACTGTTGTTTCTC
>JAWOGI010000161.1:0-2813 GCA_046496975.1 Desulfobacteraceae bacterium
CCCTGTTCGTTTTAACGGCCCTGGCCGGCCGGTTTGTCTTTCCCGCGGTGAGCATGGAAAGCGAGGCATTCTGGCTGGTCCGGTCCACGCTCTTTTCATGGCTCAGATTCTATTTTTTTTCTTGACAACTCATCATATGAGTTATATGAGTATTATGATCATGTCAACTGTATGATCCAAAAACAGACCACTGTTTTAAAGGAGGAATTTTGGCTTTGCCCATCCGAAAAATAACGGCTGCCCAGGCGGTTGTGGACAGTATGAAACAGCGCATCAGGGACGGCGAATTTGCCCCGGATGCAAAACTTCCCAGTGAAACGGCCCTGCTCAAAGAGTACGAGGTGAGCCGGTTCACCCTCAGGGAAGCCATTGCAAGGCTTTCAGCCCTGGGCATCATCCAGGTCAAACACGGAAAAGGGGCCTATGTGGCCAACACCATCAGTGTCTCCGCCCTGGACGATGTGTTGATCCCGTTTTTCCCCGAATATGACCACAGCCGCATGAACGAGCTGGTCGATGCAAGGAATCTGATTGAAGCGGAAATTGCTTCAAAACTGGCAACAAAACGAACCCAGCAGCAGCTGGATCATCTGAACGATTTACTGGACTGTGACGAAAAAGCCTTGGAAGACCCTGACTTTTTTGCCAACCAGGACTACAACTTCCACTTCGCCCTGGTTATGATGTCAGAGAACCAGTTCTACATTGCCATGTACCAGGCCCTTTACCGGCAGATCAAGGCCTTTTTGATCCGGTATGCCAAAAGCATCGACAACCGAAAAGAGGCCCTGGAAAAGCACAGACCCATCCTTGCCGCCATCGCCGGGCGAAATGCGGCCCTGGCCGGCAGTTTGGCCCGGGAACATGCCGGGATCTGCGCCTCCTTCATACAGACCGGTGTACAAACCGGGCACCATTTTTGACCCTCAAAACAAGGAAGAAACCAATGAAAAACCAGCTTACCACCATCCCCGAGACCCTGCTGATGGGTCCCGGCCCTTCGTGTGTCTACCCCGAGGTGTACCAGGCACTGGCAAAACCGACCCTTGGCCACCTGGATCCCGGATTCATCGCCATCATGGACGAGATCAAGGAGATGCTGAAAAAAGTGATGAAAACCGAAAACAGGCTCACCATCCCCGTTTCCGGCACCGGTTCGGCGGGCATGGAGACCTGTTTTGTCAACCTGGTGGAACCCGGGGACCGGGTTTTGATCCTCCAGAACGGGGTATTCGGCATGCGCATGGCCGATGTGGCATCCCGGCTCAGTGCCAGTGTCCATGTCCTGGAGTTTGACTGGGGCACCCCGGTGATCCCGGAACAGGTGAAAGAAAAACTCGATAACAACGCCTACGACCTGGTGGCCGTTGTCCACGCCGAAACATCCACCGGCGTTAAAAACCCCGTTGATGACATTGCCCCCCTGGTGAAAAAATCAGGCGCCCTCTTTCTGGTGGATGCCGTAACAAGCCTCGGGGGAATGGCGGTTGAAGCTGAGCAGTGGGAGGTGGATGCCATGTACAGCGGCACCCAGAAATGCCTCTCCTGCCCCCCGGGCCTTTCGCCGGCCACTTTTTCCGACAGGGCCGTAAAAAAAATCAAACAGAGAAAAACAAAGGTCCCCAACTGGTACCTGGATCTGACCATGCTCATCAACTACTGGGAGGGCAGCACCCGGGCCTACCACCACACCGCCCCCATCAACATGCTCTACGGTCTCTACCAGAGTCTCTTTTCCATCCTTGACGAAGGGCTGGACACTGTATACCAGCGGCACATGGACAACCACCTTGACCTGGTTGACCGGCTGAAAAAGCTCGGCATCGAGATGCTCGTGGAAGAAAAGTATCGGCTGCCCATGCTCAACACGGTCAAGGTGCCCGCCGGCGTTGACGAGGCCCTGGTGCGCAAACAGCTCCTGGAAGATCACAGAATCGAGATCGGTGCGGGCCTTGGCTCCCTTGCCGGCAAGGTGTGGCGCATCGGACTCATGGGCCATACGGCCCGGAAAGAGAACATTGACCGACTCACCGCCGTCCTCTCCAGGATCCTGGGCAAATAGCCATGGCGTATGTCCAGGAGCCACCCCGAAAGACACCCGTCCTGGCAGAGTGCGATCTCCTTGTCGTTGGCAGCGGGCCCTCGGGCCTTTGTGCGGCCATTGCCGCGGCCCGGCAGGGCGTATCCGTCATTTTGGCCGAGCGCCACGGCTGCTTCGGGGGAAACATTACCCATGCGCCGGTGGAGTCCATTGGATGGTACCGGCACCAGCACACCGTGGAATCCGAGGGTATCGGCAGGGAACTTGAAAACAGGGCCATAAAGCTTGGCGGCACCCAGAACGAACCCCAGTCGGCCAGCCAGGCCCTGGACACGGAGATGTTCAAATACCTGGCAGACCAGCTGGTTTCGGAAAGCGGCATCACCCCCCTGCTCCATAGTTTCTGCACCGAGGTGATCATGGACGGCACCACCATCAAGGGGGTGATCACCGAAAGCAAGTCGGGACGAAGGGCGATTCTTGCCAAACGGATCATCGATGCCACTGGCGATGCCGACATTGCCAACCTTGCCGGTGCCCCCTGGGAGTGCGCCGCGGTGGAAAGCCGCATGGGGGTTTCCGTGGGATTTGCCTGCTCCGGGGTGAACAGAGAACGGTTCCTCGATTATGTCCAAGCCAACCCTGCCACCTACAAAGACTGGGCCGAAGAGACCAGCGGCAAGGAGGACACCATCAGCCCCTACCTCTCCGAGCCCTTTCTGCGGGCAAGGCAGGCCGGGGAGATCCCGGAAAACGTCACCATCGAGGGAAC
>JAWOGI010000261.1:0-9135 GCA_046496975.1 Desulfobacteraceae bacterium
CCGCTCAAAACCGCTACGGGCAAAACCCCGAACCGGCTGCCTCTGCATCGGACTTGGCTCCGCGTCTACGACCCATACTTCGTTGTGGCCGGTTCGATGACCATGGACCGGCCATGCCGGTTATATACGACGCCAGGCCTGCATTATTGACAAGACAACAGCCCCGCCCCGGTGGCTACACAAGCCTGCCCCCCTCTCTACTCGCTGCATTTTCCTTGATTTTATGCTTTTTTTTTGCAATGCGCAACCGATTATTTGGCCTTGATCCCAACTTCGGGTCAATTAACGGGGTCTTCGCCCGGCAAAAAAAATTTGCCAAAAAACTTGACACCGGCATCCCAAGCACGTAGGTTAACAAAAATAGCCGCTGTAAGGCTTCAATACTGTACTATACCTGATTTCTGTGCTATACAGTCATTCAAACGAATCAAGTTACTAATAAAGATTTAGTATTTTGTGTCTTTGTTTTTTCAAAACAAGCAACCGAAAACCAAAAGAAGGAGAGATGAAAAATGAACAAGGGTGATTTAATCAACAAGGTATCAGAAGTGCTGAGCAGCAAAAAAGAAGCACAGGCAGCTGTTGACTGCGTCCTTTCCACTATCACAGAGACCCTTTCCAGCAATGAATCTGTTACACTGGTGGGGTTTGGCACATTCAAACCCGCCGAAAGAAAAGCAAGAAAAGGAAGAAATCCCCAGACAGGAAAAGAGATCGACATTCCTGCCAGAAATGTACCGAAATTCATTGCCGGCAAGGCATTGAAGGACGCTTTAAAATAAGCCGTCCGCCCCTTTTCGCTTTTTCCGGGCGGTTTTTCTGTCAGGGATAACCGCCCAAAATGCCATGGAGCCCGTGACAACATCTTTGCCAGGGGCCTGGCAGACACCATGACAGACGAGATGTAATGACACTTGATATCTCCCGAATATTTTGCCCCTCCAGGGGAGTCGAGCTGGCCTTTGACCTGAACTCCCTCTACCCCACGGCAAAATCCTCTATCATCCATGACACCGACCATGACAACCGGCGCATCGTCGTTGCCCAGCCCATGGCACCGGTCACCCCCGGTGCGACAGCCGAAAAAGAGATGCACATCACAACCCTTCTCAAATCCAGGGACCGGACAATACGGCTGGGAATAAAGTGCAGGCCGGTGAGCTTTGACAATAATTACAGACTCTCGGAAAAAGTATCTGTTGGGGCGATCATTCTCCAGTACACCCTTCCGGTGTTTGAAACCAATATCCGGTCGGCCTACCGGCTGCCCCTCAGTAAAAAATACGCCATCTCGGCAACCATGACTTACAAGGACGAAACCTACACCTCTGGCAGCGATTTCTTCATCCGGGACATTTCAGTGACCGGCCTTGGCATCTTGATTCCCGGAACCGTTGACAACGCTGTGAACCTGTTGAGCAAGGCAGAGGTAAAAGAGAAGGCAGATGTCGACATCACCCTCTTCCATGACAAGGAAAAACTCGACACCGTACCTGTGAAAACAGCCTTCGCCCGCATCCACAGCCGCTATTCCGATTCAGCCGCCCTGGCAGGGCTGAATTTCACAAAACTGCGGCCTGCCCATGAGGAGATCCTCCACAGGTTCATCCACAACGCCCAGATAGATGAGCTGAAACGCATCTCAGGAATCTAACAGAAGAAAAACAGATCGGGACCCGGAGACCCCAGGCTCTTTATTTACCAGGCTTCGCCATGGCTGCCACACGGGATTTCAACCAGACCATGAGCTTTTCCTGCTCTCTGTCCAGCCTGTTTTTGCCTTCGATGTCAATAATCTCCTGCTCTGCCTCGGGCAGGGAAAACTTGAAATCGTTCTTGAACCCCCTGATACGATTTTTTTCTCCAAGTTTCTTTACCATCTCCCGGTACCCGTTTTGGAGATTCTCCGGCAGAAGAGGGGAAAACTCTGGAAAATTCCTCGCCACGATACGGGCGCCAAGGGTTTTGACTCTTGAAGTGGTTGTTTTTTCCAGCACAGACACCTTTTTCTTCCCCTCTGCCCTGTTAAAAAGGGCCATGGCCTTTTTCTCATCCCTTGAAAAAAAACCGTCCTGGTAGAGTCCTGCATCGGCATCAAGGTCCGGGATCACAGGATATTTATAGGAACGGTGGTGGTGAACAATGCGGCAAAAGAGTTTCGGTTTTGATGCCAGGGCGGCAAGGTTGGCAGAACACTGCTGCTGCTGCTGGCCGGAGAGCCTCGTCCAGAACCGTTCAACCGGGGGAAGAATCAGGTTGGCCTCTGCTGTTTTTTTTCGGATGACAGGGGGCTGGTTTTTTTCCGGATCAAAAACCCCGGGCAGGAAGTCGTCGGTGTCAAGGCGCAGCCAGAGACTCTGGTTGGGATAGGGCTCGGACCCGCCAATGTGGAGCACCGGGGCCATGTACATCTTTTCCGGACCGAAAAAAACCGAAACCATGATGCAGACCCTGAAGGTTTCGCTCTCCGTGGAAACGGTTTTCTCTATTTGATTCAGCCTTGCCTGGTCTGTCTTTTTGTCAAAAAAACCAAGGGCGTAGGTCCACATCTCTTCCTGGGCTTTTAAAGCTTTGGCAAGGGCCAGGGTGCTTTCCACATCTGCCATGGCATCGTGGGCCCTGGCAGATGTGGCAAAATTGTTTTCACGAGTGATATGCTCAAGCTTCAGACTCGGCTTGCCGTCGACCTCAGGCCATTTGACGATATCCGGCTTGAAGACCCGGAACAGGGTCGCCACCGGCAGAAGATCCATGCGAGAACAGCTGCCGGCGTATTGGTGGGTGTAGGGGTCGAGGAGGTTCCGATAAAAGGTGAACCGCAAAAATTCGTCGTCAAACCCCAAAGTGTTATAACCGATGCTGACGGTTCCGGGACGATTCATGATACGGTGAATTTTGTGGGCGGCATCGTACTCGCAAAGGCCGTCCTGCAAGGATTCCGGGGTCAGCCGGTGGGTCAAAAAGGCCCATGGCGACGGGACAATATCGTCTCGCAGCTTGATGGTCACGGACTCGCGACTTATCTCTTCCAGCCGGGTATCTGTTCGAATGGCAGCAAAGGTGAGAACCTGATCAAAGGCACTGCTGAGGCCGCTGGTTTCGATATCGTAAAAAAGAAAAGTTTTCATGTTTTCCCGAAGCTCCCAGCGGTGACAGACTCAGAGTCTGAGCCCCTTGGTCAACAAAAAACAGAGGTGCCGTCAAAATTTTCCGAAGAAAACCCCGCGCTGTCACCTCTGTTTAACACACTTGCCGGCCAGGCAAAAAAATTATCTCTTGGAGAACTGAAACCGGGCCCTTGCACCCTTCTGACCGTATTTCTTCCGCTCTTTGATTCGGGCATCCCTGGTAAGGCAGCCCGCTTTTTTCAGCACGCCCCTGAGATCGGGATCGGAAAGAACCAGAGCCTTTGTAATGCCGTGCCTGACAGCTGCAGCCTGCCCCATAATTCCTCCGCCAAGGACGGTTACCTTGACGTCAAAGACATTACTGTTTTCAGTGATGGCGAGGGGGGATACCAGCATATCCCTGGCCTCCCGCTGAACAAAATAGTCATCCACAGCCTTGTTGTTGATAATGATTTGCCCTTTACCCGGTTTAATCCAGGTTTTTGCAACAGAACTTTTCCGTTTACCGGTGGCGTAATAGCTGTTTTCTTTTTCCATAAATCACTGTTAATCCTTATATTTCTTGGAACAGACCTCAAGAGGTTGGGGTTTCTGGGCGGCATGGGGATGCTCTTCCCCTGCATAAACAAAGAGCTTTTTGGTGAGTTTCCTGCCGAGCCTGTTTTTGGGCAGCATACCCCTGACCGCTTTCTGGACCAACTCTTCCGGCTTTTTTTTCATCAGTTCATCGGCGGTTATCTCTTTGATGCCGCCGGTATATCCGGAGTGGCGGTAGTACTTTTTCTGGCTCCACTTGTTACCGGTCAGACGAATCTTGTCCGCATTGATAACCACAACCCAGTCACCGACATCGGAATGGGGGGTAAACAGGGGATTGTGTTTTCCCCGTATCCTGGCCGCCACCTGGGAAGCAACCCTTCCAAGGACCTCATCCTTTGCATCGACAACACACCAGTTTTCAGCATTGTCACTTCTTTTGGCACTATATGTATACTTTTTCAATTTGGTCACACTCCTGTTTAAAAATAATTTGGCACTTTTACACCACAATCCCAAAAAAGTCAAGGGCTTTTTGTCCCGGGCGCCCCGCAACAGATCATGAAAGCAGCAGCGGTAAGCTAACACCTACCACTTTCCACTTAACACTTTCCACTTTCCACTTAATAACGCAAAGCCCTTTCAAAGTTCTATTTTTTTCTGGTTTTCCCCGGTGTCACTGATCTTTTCCCGACCCTTCTCGCCAAGTGTCTGGGAGGTTTTACAGGCAACTTCGGCGTTGAGGATTCCCCCGTTTTCAACAATAAGGTCTTTGCACGTCACCTTGCCCGCGCAGCTCCCCGTGGAGAGAATAATCAGCTCCCTGGAAGCGTGGATCTCCCCCTGGAACTGGCCGCCGATGGTCATGCTGGCCACACTTGCATCGGAATGAACCTTTCCCTCTTCGGCAATGATAACCACTTCTCCCTGTATGGCGCCTTTTAAACTGCCTTTTATGATCAGTTTTCCCTTGGAAACAATTGACCCGTCGATCTTGAGGTCCCTGTCAATTATCGAAAGATTCACCCTGTTTTTTTTACCCACTGTTCTTCTCCTGAAATCCTGTTTTGAGTTTGATCACAACTCCGGCCGATTCCTCTTGTTTATGGTATGATCAAGGCCGCTGTTTCTCAATATCGATATAGAGTCTGCTCACCTCTTTCTCTTCAAGGGTGGTAACTATCCGGTAGTGACGACCCTGGCCGTTCAGGGAATACCGCTTCATCAAAACGTTTCGGCTCATCTTGATGACAAATCCTCTGTCCTCGCCGCTGTTGGTGGCCCTGTTTCCCACAAACCCCTTGAAATTAACCGTATATTTCGAGGGATCCACGCCGCCGGTGACGATATCCTCGATCACCAGGGAATCACCAAAAGAGAGTGAGAGATGGTCATTGGATTTTGCCGTCACCTGGCGGTCGTTTATTCTAAGCCTGTACGCCTTGATCTCAGGAGAGGAATCGGACTCTGAAACCGACAAATCCTCCTCTTGCTGTTCCCCTTTTGTCCCAAAATCAAGATAGATACTGCCGCAGGGATAAAAGTCCTTCTTGGCCACCACCCTTGTCGGCCGGGTGATGGTCACGGGGTTTCCCATGTCGCTGAACCGTGACCCGAACCCGATAATGTCAGCACTCAACCCCCTGGTGTAGTTGGCCTTGATATCCATCAGAACCACACTGTCCCCTGGTTCAAGCCCCAGGTGCTGGCCGTTTTCCACAACCACGGGAACCGAACCGTTCACCGACAGAACCATGTACTCCAGGCGGGGCGGCGTCAAATCCACACCCGGGGTTTCCGGCACAATGTCGAACATCTCCATAAAGGCGTTGATGGCGTATATGTGCTGGCGGACCTTCTGCTCCAGGGGAAGGGATTTGGCGGACTCGATACCGAAGGCCGGTATGCTGCAGGTGTATAGGGCAAAATAGGTTGCCGATTTTCTCTGCTCCTTGTGGCTGGAATCCCTGGCCTCTGTCTTGTGGTTGTTGAAATGAAAATAGTGGTCAGGATCAACAATACGGGTGTTGATCTTTTTGATCACCGTTTCCGCCATGGTTTTCAAATCCAGGGTTACCCGGCCCGATTGACCCTGGAAATAACCGGCATCGGCGATGATGGACTGACCAAACCGGGAGGGATTTCGCAGGGGCCCCCGGTCTTTTGGGGAGTAGAACCCCGATCCTTCATGGAGGTTCAGCAGACAGTCGCTCTCCCGGATCAGCTGTTTTAGCACCTTTACCACCTTTGCCTCGTAATTGGCAACGGAATCATCGGCAAACTTCCTGTTCATGTCCTGGTTGATCTTTCGCCGCTTGTGGAGAATCGAAGGAAAATTGGCCCTGGGAACCACAATGAGGTTTCCCTTTTCCAGGGAAAAATCGGCATAGAGATCAGCCGCCAGGACCCCCCCGGGCTCATTCCCCTGGATTCCTCCGATGAGCAGAAGGGTCTTGCCCGGTTTTTCCCCGTAAACCCGGTAAACGTGGAGCTCGTTGTCGCTTCCCTCGTAAAAGACCGTGTGGGTTTTCTGGGCCTTTCCATTGACGGGGATGAAAACCAGGACCGCCACCACCAGGCAGAGAAACAGCCGGTGCAGCCGTTTCAGCGTAAACGGCCGCCGGCAAAGCCGTTGGCCGGGAATTCCGGCCCAGGGCCGGGAAGCGGAAAAGAGATCAGAGGTTTCATCTCCGGGGCGGCAACCGGGGTCACCACCAACCATGGGCAGGCTATTTGACAAACAGCGCTTTTCCATGTCTAATCGCCGCTCTGTTCCGATATGGATATCTTCCGCTGGAACATCAAACTGCCGTCTTCCCCGTACACATACACCACTGCCCTCTGGAACAGTTCCAGGGGACGGCGGCTGGCCACCTTGAATTTAACAGGCTTGAAATGGGCAATGGAAAAGTACTGCCCCCTGGAGGGAACGGCCGGCTTCCCGTCTTTCAGGGCGACCGACGGCATCACCAGCCATTTGGACGGATTGCCCCGCTCCGGCTTTAAAACGACAAAGATCCTGCCGGATATGGTACCGGGATTGTCAGAGACGTTCCTGATGTCAAACCTGACCATCAGGTTTCGTTTTGCCTGGACCTTTTGCAGCCGGAAACCTTCCACCTTCACCTTGCGGTACTTCTCGTCTTCAACCCCCTCCCCGTTCTTCTCTGCCGGTGTAGCGTCGTCCTTGGCAGCAGCTGATTTTTCACGGTCTCCAGAAGATTTTTCCTGTTTGCCGCCATCAGCGGTTTTTTTCCCAGTGAGGCCGGGCCCGGCTTCATCGGCTTCATCGGCTTCATCGGCTTCATCGGCTTCATCGGCTTCCCCGGATTCATCGGGGGGCAGAAGCTTTGGAGCCTTTCGGTCCGGTAATTTTTTGACAAAATCCTCCACATTTTTTCCTGCCAGGACAAGCCTTGCCATGATGAGCTCTTTTTCCCCGGCAAGGTCGCCGGCCTTTTTTTCCGCAACGGCCAGGGCTTTTTCAAGCTGTTTGTTCTCAGCCTGGAGGTCAGTGTAAAGGTAGTAAAACAGGGCTGCTGCTGCGCCGGCAGCCACGGCGATTAAAAAACAGAACCATGCGATCCCCTTTACCCAGGCAGCGGATTTCATCCCTCCAAATTCATCCATGAAAAAAAGAGAAGGCTTTATCTTTCGCTTCTTCTTGACAGGCCGGTTATGGGCCTTTATCTCTTTTTCCAGCTCTCTTGAGAAATCTTCCACACACCCTCCTCTTTGACAAGCACAAGTTTCTTGATGCCCCGGGCGGAAAAACCGCTGGCCTGGTAATTCTGCAGAAAAGTGACAACCCATTGCCCGGAGGTCTCTTGGATGTTGAACGATTTTCCTGTAACCCTGATGTAGGAGTACTTCTCTGCAAGCCGGGACTTTCGGTCTACCCATTGCTTTTTACCCATGCCGTCGGCAAAAAAACCTTGGGAATAGCAGGCGCTGTAGGCGGCCATATCCTTTGACGACCAGGCCTCAAGCCAGTTTTTCACAAATGTTTTCACCTGAAACCGGGGTCCCGATTTCCTGAGAAGGGTGGAACCGGCGGCAAGCAGCGAAAACTGGTTCTCCTGGCCGACCCGGGCAGGTGTCTCACCCGGATCACCGGTGATGGCAAACCCACTGCCATTTTTCCGGATGAAAAACCGTTTTTTTTCCACCGTTTCGGAAAAAGAGGGAGAGGTCAGCATCAGGTCAAAGGTGACAACAAAAATATCTTTTTCCATATAGATCCCCGGATCTTTCACTGCCAGGGAGAAAGGATTACCGTTTTTTTCCGCTCTCTCTTTCAGGGTCTGCCATTGCTCCCACCACCGGATTTCAGGAAGGTATTCCGGACCGTACCCCCGTAAATAGCTGTGGTAGTCCTCACCTTCCAGGGCGCTCTTCCACTGGTCGATGAAATCCAGAACCCGGCTGCGCAATTGTTCAACGGTCTGTTCATCCTGGAGGCGGATTTCTTCGGCAATGATGATGGGGGTCTGGTGCAGCTGAATGTGGTCGGCAACGGCCAGAATATCCTGGTTGTTCATGGCGATGCACCCGTTGGAATCCATTGGTTTCAACTGTTTGTTGGTGCCGTGTATCCAGATGGCACTGCCGTTTCGCCCTGCCCTCTTGTCCAGGTAGTTGGGGTAATCCGTTGGAAAGGCTTTCTTGCCGTAAATCGGTGAAAGGTATTTATCCTCATACTCGTCGGTAAAAAAATAGACGCCTTCAGGGGTTTTTTTGTCTCCGGACCGGGACTTGCTGCCCCAGGCCTCCCCGGTGGAACAGGAAAAACCGAACTTCTGCTGGTAAACCCCCTGCTTTGAGGCCCACAGATAGATCTTCTGGCTCTGTTTGTCCACCACAAGGGCACTGCCGTTGTCGGGAAGCAGCACCAGGTTCTCGGGGATCTTTTCCACTACCGCTCCTGATGGGAGGGGAACAGAGATAAAAAAAAGAAAGGTGATCAGCCGCACCCATTGTTTACCGCAAAAAACACGTTTCCAATTCAAACTATTAATTCCCATTATTACCTATTCCATTTGGGCCTTTTTTACTTCGGCCAAATCCGTCATTTGATGGACCAGGGTAGATCACAACAAGCAGTGAGGAATCCTCCAAAAAAATAATCCACGCAGCTTGCTTGTCTTTTTCCCCGTCTTCTCCGCCGGGCCAATGGGACATATTCCAATCTGCCGCCATTGCCGCCTCTTGAAGACGGACAACCCGATCATACAACTTGGCCTGGGCAAGTTTTCGTCCAAACACGGGGTTTTCGTTCAGACACTATATCAGTCTCTTCCAGATCCCTGACCCCTGAATGACCTACACTCCTGATCCTTGTCTCTTGTCTCTTGTATCTTATCTCTTATTTCCTGTCTCTTATTTCCTGTATGTGATATTGCATTCTTCTGCCTCCCTCCCGGATAATATTATATATATCCTCCCGGGATTTCCTGTCCGGCATCCTTTA
>JAWOGI010000299.1:0-4465 GCA_046496975.1 Desulfobacteraceae bacterium
CTTGAGAGAGAATCTCTTGTTCCTTACAATGCCCATTTTGGGGGTAAAAAGGGCGTTTTAAGCTTTGAAAACAGGTTGTTTTGGGATGAATTTCCCGATATTTGAGGCTTTGCGCCGGTCCGACCCCTAAACAACCCTAAACATTATTATCGGGAGCTTTAAAATGTCAACACGGGGATGGTACGAGTATTACACAATTAATCCAGACGTAAAGCAGATGGCCCTGTCCATGCAATTTTACAAATGGGGCGATGCGACTCCCGGCAATGCGATTTGCGAGTTGCTGTTTTTCAAAAATATGCTGGAAGAGGCTGAAGGATGTCTGCCTGTTCATTTAATGGACAATATGTTGCAGAATCAATTAAAGGAGCTTTATGACGGACTGCCTGATAATTTTGCCATTGCAGCTTTTTTGTTTATGCTTCAACGAGCTTCTGAATTTTTGCGGCATGAAAACCGGCGGTGGGCAAGTTTGGATATACCGATGGAGGAAAGGCCGGATTATCGGCTGGGATATGAAATTGGCAGGCGTATGAGCAGATTTACGGTGTTGCCGGAAAATACCGATGAGCATATCAAAACTGTTGTTGAATTCATTGAAATCGGGAATAATATTCGGCCGTGGAAAAAGTATGGTTTGACTTTTTCCGTTCTGGAATGGTTACAATACCTGACCCAGGTAACCCTGCAAAAGGATATGGGTTCCATTGCCGGTTCTTATAAAAGCTCCTGGGATCATACCTTTCTTTATCGTTTTTTCATATGGATTTCCCCGAAAGATCGTTTTAAAATTGACCAGATTGCGATAGAACCCTGTAATGCCTATGACGAGTCACTTGTTTCTCCCGGAATAGGAAGAGATGAAGATGAAAAAGAGATTTTTCAGGAAATATCCGAGGAATTGTCAGAAAAAATTGATAAATATGATATAAAAATTTACTCGTTGAATGACGCAGAAAAAGAATTTGAATTGGCCAAAGACAAGTTCTGGAAAATCAAAAACTATGAATATCCGGAATTGACAGAAGCTATGTTAAATTCCAGATAATGGTTGTTGGGGCTAAAACTTAGAAACAAACAAAGCTTAAAAACAAAGCATAACAATGCTATGGCTTTTTAGATTGCAGACTTGTTCCAGGTATTCAGGCTCAGGGGTCCAGGGGGCGGCCGGTATGTTGGCTTAACATCATGGCTTAGTTTTTTAAGGATAGAAGGATAGAAGGATAGAAGGATAGATGCCAGGTCTCGTGGACGTTAAAAAAGGATTCAACCTGGATCTCCTGACGTTTATGTTTTTTTGGTTTAATGAGTTTGAAAAAACGAGTTTCCCCGTCTCGTAATCTCTTTAGATCAAGGTTGGCGGTCGTAATTTGTTGAAGGGATAAAGAACCAGCCTGGCATGGACGCAATCTTCAGACAGGTAGAACCAGGTTCGTTGCAGGTTGAATATACTGCATATACCTTGAGAGAGAATCTCTTGTTCCTTACAATGCCCATTTTGGGGGTAAAAAGGGCGTTTTAAGCTTTGAAAACAGGTTGTTTTGGGATGAATTTCCCGATATTTGAGGGCTTTGCGCCGGTCCGACCCCTAAAATTAATGCTTGACTTTAAAGGGCAGGATGAATACAATCCGGGGAAAAAAATGTTGGGCTGGTTTTTTGTTTGATAACGGGTTGTTCCTGGGGTGGTGATGGTGTCTCTCATGTTTTTGCCATGGCAAGACGTTTGAAAAATTTGTACAGAAGCGTCTTTTTTCCTCTCGTTCTTTTTGTGACGGCGCTGTCCGTGGCGCTGTCGGTTACGCTGTCGGTTACCTGCTGCAGCGCCTTTGCCGGGGAGAAGACCGTGGGGATTGCTGTGTCAAAGAGGATCAGGCCCTATGTCGAGGTCCTGGATGGCATTGTCAAAGGCCTTGGCCAGAAAAGCCCGACGGGGGTATCGTTAAAGCCTGATGTGGTCTTTCTGCCGGAAGCGGGCAGCCTTGAGGAGCTGAAAAAGCGGTTGGCAGAAGAAGCCTACGATGTTCTGGTGGCTGTGGGGCCGGAAGCCGGGGAGCTGGTCTGGTCCATGGAGGGATTTGGCGATCTGGCCGCTTCCAATCATCCACCCGGTTTCTATCCGAGAAAACGCATCTACTCTGCCGTGCTCAATCCTGAAAAGATGATGGTCCGGGCCGCAAACAATCGGGGCGGCGCCCTGCCGAACCACGAAACTCCCCAGGGATGCGGCATTTCGCTGAAGATCCCCGTTGCAAGCCAGGTGGAGACCATCGCTGAAACCTTTCCCGACCTTGAACGCATCGGCATTCTTTTTGACCCCCGCTACAACCAGCTTTTCTTTGAAACGGCCGCTGCCTCTGCCGCCCGCAAACAGGTGAAGATCCTTCCTTTGGCCGTTGATTCCAAAAAAGAGATTCCCAAGGTCCTCGATGAAAACTGGCACAAAATCGACTGTGTCTGGCTGATCCCCGATCCGACGGTGATTTCGGAAAAAATCGTTCAATACGTGATCAAGCAGGCTTTGTACAACAATCTTGGAGTAGTGGGGTACAACCCCTTCTTTACAAGGTCCGGTGCCTTTTTTTCCTTTGCCTTCGACTATGGCAAGATCGGACTTCAGACGGCCCAACAGGTAATCTCCTGGCTGGAGAAGGGGGTGTGCGCCAGTCCCCCGCCCCTGTTTCAAAGGCAGATCAACACCGGCATGGTCAAGAAGCTCGGCATACGGCCGAAGGGAGAGGAGAGGCCATGACTTTCCTTCGAAACATAGGCATCCACGAGAGAATACTGGCCACGGCGGTCCTGCTCATAACAGCCTCCACCTTCACCCTGGGCTATTTCGGCGTTGGCATGATCAAAACCTTTGTTGTGAAGCGCTTTGAACAGCGCATCGAATACATGGCTGACCAGCTTTCCGTCAATGCCGAGCTTGGCATCCTCATCGGCGCAAAGGACCTTTTAAAGGGGCTTTCCATGGGGGTACTCAAGGAGGAGGATGTGGTCCGGGTGGAAATAACGGACAGCAAGGGCGACCCCCTGGTGGACAGCCTCCAATCGGATACCCCGGGGCCCGGTATCGACCAGATTGACCAGATCGACCAGATCGACCAGATCGACCAGGTCAAGCCAAAGGCGTCCCTGGCCGTAATGGAAAAGAACGTCTACCTGGGCGAGTCAAAGGGTGAATCCGCCGGCTTGAGTTTCGGGTCTCCATATCAAGTCGAAAGAGAGCTGATCGGCCGGGTGAGGATTCACTATACCCGCAGCGGCATAGAAAAACTGCTGTCCAAGATGAAGCTCCGGTTTCTAATGGCCGCCATTGCCCTTGCCGCGGTCTTTTGCCTGATCTTTTTTTTCATCTCCCGTTCCCTTGTCTCGCCGGTCATCGCCCTGGCGGGGGTGGCCAAAAAGGTCTCCCAGGGGGATGTGTCGGTCAGGGGGTTTGCCGGGTCGGTGCCTGAGACAAGAAAGCTTGCCTTGGCATTCAACGACATGCTGGACTCCATCGAAGAGGGCCGGCAGGCCCTGATCCGGGCCCATGAAAAGATGGTCAAACAGGAGACCCTGGCCGAGGTGGGCAAGTTCTCTCTGATGATCGCCCACGAGGTGAAAAATCCCCTGGCCATCATCAAAAGCTCATTGGATATCCTGAAAAAGGACCTCGACATCCCCCCCGACAATATGCTGCTCAATTACACCGAAGAGGAGCTTGCCCGGCTCAACGAGCTCATAGAAAATTTTTTGATTTTTTCAAGGCCTGCCAAGGCAAAGTTTGCCCTGGCCGATATCAACGCCCTTGTGGATCAGCTGGTGACGGGATTTGAACTGCAGTATGACAAGGAGGAAATGTCCTTTGTAACCGCCATTCCCGATACGGAGTGCCTGGTGGAGGTCGATGCCGATCTCTTTTCAAGGGCCCTGAGCAATGTGATTCGAAATGCCGTGGAGGCGTGTGATGAGAAAGGAGAGGTGGCGATCACCGTTACCATGGATGAGGACCACTGGACGGTTTTTGTCCGGGACCAGGGCCCGGGGATCGATCCTGCCGCCGCTGACAGGATCTTCGAGCCGTTTTTTACCCGGAAGGCAAAGGGGACGGGCCTTGGGCTGGCCTTTGCCGACCAGGTGATCAAGGCCCACGAGGGCACCATAACCGCAGGGAATGTACCAAATACAGAAGAAGAGACGTTGTCCCACGGAGAAGAGACGTTGTCCCACGGCCATCATGACCAGGGCGGCGGTCCGGCAGCAGAAGAGAGCGAAGAGAGCGGCACAAAAGCCGGAGACGTAACTGATGCAAACCGGGAAAACCGGGAAAACCGGGAAAACCGGGAAAACCGGGAAAACCGGGAAAACCAGGAAAACCAGGAAAACCAGGAAAACAGGGAGGGCAGGGGGGCCGAGTTCTGTATCAAGCTTCCCCTGCCGGAAAAAACAGACCCGCAACCCCCCCCTGGACCACAGAC
>JAWOGI010000300.1:0-2817 GCA_046496975.1 Desulfobacteraceae bacterium
CGATCTTCTCTTTCTGTATCAGCTTGAAATAATCGCCTTCCATGGCCAGCAGCTCGTCACTGGTTCCAGACTCCTTGATCCGGCCGTTGTCAAAGAGCAGAATCCGGTCACAGGGCTTCACCGTGCTGAGCCTGTGGGCAATGATGATGGAGAGTCGGTTTTTCATCAGTTTTTTCATGGCATCGTGCACCTGTTTTTCCGACTGGGAATCCATGTATGAGGTGGCCTCGTCAAAGATGATCAGGTCCGGGTCAAAGGCAAAGGCCCTTGCAATGCAGACAAGCTGTTTTTCTCCGCTTGACAGGGGCCTGCCCCCTTCGTGTATCATGGTGTCAAGCCCCGAGTAGCGTTCCCAGAGAAACGAGCAATTGGCCTGAACCAGGGCCTGTTCCAGGAGATCGTCCCCGACATCCCTGTCCGGCAGGGTGATATTTTCCCTGACACTGCCGGTAAACAGCATGGGATCCTGCATGACAAGGGCGGTTCTGTTTCTGATCTTTTCCAGTGAAAACCTCTCATAATTCATGCCGTTGATCAGAATGGTGCCGGAAACGGGCCGGTAAAACCCGGATACCAGATTGATGACCGAACTCTTGCCAGAGCCGGTATGACCGACGATGCCGATGCTTTCCCCCTTGTCCATGGCAAAGGAGATCTCCTTTAACACAGGTTCATCGTCATTGTAGGAAAAGCAGATGTTTTGGAACTCAAGGGTTTCAATGGATTCCAGGGGGTCGCCGCCACTGTCTGCCCGGTCTTCCACCGGGTCAAGGTTCAGCACCTTGACAATCCGCTCTGCCGACGCAAGGGAGCTCTGGAGCATGTTGAACTTTTCCGAGAGATCCCTCACCGGCCGGAAAAACATCTTGGTATACGAGATGAACGCCACGGCAATGCCCAGGCTGATCTCGTTTCCCACTATCCTGACACTGCCGTAATAGATGATGATGGCCACGCACACGGTGCTTAAAAAACCGATCATCGGCATGAAAAGGGCAAATATCTTTATCTGCCGCATGCCGGCCTGGTAGTGTTCCCCGTTGATTTTTTTAAATTTGCTGAAAAAAGCAGCTGCGCTGTCTGTGGTCTGGATCACCTTGATCCCTGAAATGGATTCGGAAAAGGAGTGGTTGATCTCCGCCACTTTTTTTCGGATGGTGCGAAACGCTGTTCTGGAAAGGGCTGAAAAAATCGCGATGCCTGCGGCAACAAGGGGCACCACCGCAAAAACGGCCAGGGCAAGAGCCGCATCCATCCAGAGCATGGCTGCCATGATGCCGGTCATGAGAACCAGGTCCTTGAATAAAAAGAGCAGCATGCCGGTGAACATCTCGTTCATGTTTTCAATGTCGCTTGTCACCCTGCTTACCAGCCTGCCGCTGCTGTGACCGTCGAAATAGGAGACCGGCAGATCGATCATGTGGGAAAAGAGTCCTGTTCGAAGGCCCAGAACGATTTTCTGGCCGGAGTACTCCATTAACAGGGCCTGGAAAAAATCCATGACAAAGGAGAGGAAGATCACCCCAAAAAAAAAGGCGCCGAAAACGATAAAGGGCCGGGAAGCTGTCTGCTGCATGATGTATTCGTCAATGGCCTTCCGGGTCATGAAGGGAACAAGAATATCAAGGCCTGCCACCAGAAAAACCAGGAGAAGCGCAATGGAAAGCAGCCCGGCATAGGGCCGGATAAAGGGCCATAGCCTCATCAAAAGCTGAAAATCCATTTCCTTGATTTTTCCATCAATAGCGTCAGGCTGCTGCATGCCATACCCCTGGAATCGTTGTGCCGCAGAATCGGCACTTTCTCCTGTCAAGCGTGTCAACGGGAATCATTTTTCCCGGAATCATTTTCTCCCGCTTTGTGGAGAGTGTCATGTCAGTGTGGGATCTTGCAAGCTTTTTTTCGTCTTCGGCCACTATCGCTTCTCTTGGAAGTACTGAACCTGGTAGGTGAGCACGGTGAGTCCCGGTTTTTGCCAGGCGCTGCCGGCAAGTCCCGCTTTTCTGCAGAGATGCTCAAGAAACTCCTCCTTGCCGGGAAGCTGCTCCCACACCTGGGGAAGAAAGGTGGAAGATGCGGCCTTTTTTCTTAGGATAACCCCGTCAATATTGGGCCTGAGCTGTGACAGCAGCTCCTTTGGACCGGAAAACGTCAGGGGCTTTGGCTCTGTTAAAAGGCTGATCTCCACCTCAGTTTTTTCAAACTCTTCCCGGGACAGGGGGGGGAACCTGGGATCATGAAATGCCGCGTTCAAAGCGTTGCTCTTGACCCCATGGACAATGGATTCATCGGAAGAGAGGTTGCCCATGCATCCTCTGAGTTCATTGTCCATGGTCAGTGTTACAAACATTCCCCTTTTGGTTTCAAATAATTCATCTTCGAGTAATTCTGCTGCGGTTTTGGAAAGGGGAACGGCCAGGCCGAGTTCTTCGGCGATGGTTGCTCTGGCAAGGGCGATCAATGCATCACCTTTTTCTTCGGGGATGGTTGTAGTCATAACTAATTCTCCGTTAAATAGTGTTTGAACGAAAACACTTGATAAAATGGCTGTGTGCCCGACGACCTTCTCTTTATCATACCACAATCGTGACCCGTTGGTCCACAAGCCAGGGGGATTTTCCCAAGAGACGAGGATCAGGCCCGCCCGCGGGTTATTTCATCATGTCGTTTCCTGGTTGATCTGACGGGGGGACATCCGAAGCTTGGCGATCTCACGGTCCATTATGCTGGTTTTTTCGATCCTGGTTTTGGCATGCCGAAAGGCGCTAACGGCGTTCTTGAAGTACGGCCTCATGAAGTGACCACAGTCTATCACGG
>JAWOGI010000327.1:0-3136 GCA_046496975.1 Desulfobacteraceae bacterium
TGAAAGAAAAGCTTGAGCAGAAAGAAAAGACCTCTTTTGGTGATAATCAGGAAAATGAAGCCGGACAGGTGACCAAAGAGAGTGAAGACGTGCCAGGGGGAGGGGAGACCGTTTCCGTAACACTCTCCAGAAATCAACCCGCAAAGGTGCCCATGGTGACATCGGCAAAAGAGAAAGGCGCCGGGGACAAAATGGGCGTTAAATCTGAAAAATCTGTGCCGGATGAGCCTTTAAAAAAGGAGACTGGAAACAAGGCAGACTCCATGGCCGGGGAGTCAAGTTACGTTTCCACGGGGAAAATAGACCCGTTCCACCCCCTCATCCAGACGGAAAAAGAGAAAAAAAAGCAAGCGGAGGCAGGCGAAGAAAAAGCCCCGTCAAGGATACTGACTCCCCTGGAAAAGCTTGATTTCAGCCAGATGAAACTGGCAGCCATCGTCCATGCCCCTTCCGGGAACATGGCCATGGTGGAAGAGTCCGGAGGCAAGGGGTATATTGTGAGAATCGGTACCTTTATCGGCAAGAACAGCGGCAGAGTGATAAAAATTGAAAAAGACAGGATCGTTATAGAGGAGCGGGTGAAAAATTTCAAAGGAGACTTTGTTGAGCGTTCCAGGGAAATGAAACTGCATAAAAAAGAGTATGAGGGCTGAGATGCTTTGTTGTTCACCACGGAAAAGAGATGACCTGGCATGTAAAACCGTATGCCTTTTGCTGATGTTATGGGTGTTTTCAGGATGCACAGCACTGGAAAAGCGTCAGGAGAGTGCTGCAACGGCTCCTGCCCTGGAAAAAAACACAAAAAAGATGGTAAAGGAAATTGAAACCTTTCAGACCACTGACAGGGTGGAGGTGGAAATCACCGGCAGCGGCAAGCTTGCCTACACTTCTGTCAAACGGGCCTTCCCCCTCGCGGTTGTGGTTTACCTTCCGGCAACAGGGATTGCCGATTCCCTCCATGATTTCAAAACTTCCCGGTTGGACGGTGTTTCCAATGTTGCTGTTTCCTTTGCCGACGAGGAGAAGGACACGGCCATGGTGGAGGTGCTGTTAACGAAAAACCTGGCCTACGAGGTAAAAGAGGCCGGCAACCATCTCCGGGTGATTTTTTACAAAAATGGGGCAGATCCGTTTTCGGCAGACGAAGAGAGTGCTGTTGATCTTCCCGCTGAAGAGAAGAGTGCTGTCGACGTGTCCGTTGAAACGAGCAGTGCCGGGGAAGTTCCGGCCCGTAAGATCCAAGAGCCTGTCAAGGCAACCCGCCCTGTCGAATTTTCCGGAAAAACGGCAATTCTTGACGGCATTGATTTCAGGGTAAAGGATGACGGCCGGTCAGAAATTGTTGCAACAACCTCCCGGCCGGTTCGGTATGAGATAAAAAAGGATGCCGGCCAAAAGCTGAGGCTCGATCTTTACAACACCGATGTTCCCGATTACAGGGAACGGCCGTTGATGACGAAATACTTCAGGTCCGCCGTGGAGCGGCTTCTGCCCGTGAACAGGCAGACAGGGGAGCAGGCCTCCAGGATCACCATTACACTGCGTGAAAAGGTCCCCTACCGGGTTGCCAGGGAAGGAAACAAAATTCTCCTCTATTTTGAACCGTCAACCATCCCCCCGCCCTCCTTTGACATGGCAGAGGCAGGAGAGGAGAAGACCGGCGACAGCCCAGGCACCGGAACAGATGCCGGCACTGTCGCCCGAACCCCTCCCGGCAAAGAGTCTTTGGAAAAACAGACCGCTAAAAAAGAGAAGGATTTTGCCTTTCAGGAGAAAAACGAGTTTACCGGAGAGAAAATCCGGCTTGATTTCTTTGAAACCGATATCAAAAATGTCTTCAGGATCCTCCAGAGTGTCAGCGGAAAAAATTTTGCCGTGGACCGGGATGTCACAGGCAATGTCACCTTGACCCTTGACAAACCCGTCCCCTGGGATCAGGTCCTGGATCTTGTGCTGAAGATGAACCGTCTTGGCAAGATTCAGGAGGGATCCATCGTCCGCATTGCAACCCGGGCAACCCTGCAGCAGGAAGAGGAGATGCGCCAGGCAGCCCTTGAGGCAAAAAAACGGTCCGTGGAGCAGCAGAAAAGCCTGGAACCCCTTGTTACCGAGTACATTGCCATCAACTATTCCAGTGCACAAGCCGACATCAAACCCCACCTGGAGAAGATTCTTACCCCGGACCGGGGCAAACTCAGTGTGGATGCCAGGACCAATATGATCATCATGACCGATACCCAATCGAAGCTTGACCAGGCCAAGGAGCTGATCTACCGGCTGGACAAGGTCACCCCCCAGATAATGATCTCGGCCAAGGTGGTGGAGGTGAGCAAGAATTTTTCCAAAAAACTCGGTATCAACTGGGGCATGTCCAGCGAGGATGTCTACCGGGACGACCTCGGGGGCAGCTACGGGTTTGATGTCTCCATGAACCACTCCGTTGCAAGCGACTCAAGTATCGGGTACACCTTCAGCCGGATCACGGGCACCCCGTTTTCCTTGAATGCACGGCTGACTGCATCGGAAATCAAAGGGGATGTGAAAATCGTCTCCTCCCCCAGAGTGCTGACCCTGGACAACAAAAAGGCCAAAATCAAGCAGGGCCTTGAATACGCCTACCTTGAAAGGGATGACAGCGGCGGCTCTTCCGTGGAATTCAAAGATATCGATCTTCTTCTCGAGGTAACCCCCCACGTGACCCCGGACCAGCGCATCGCCATGAGCGTGTATATCACAAAGAACGATATCGATTCCGTCACCGACGGCGTTCCCTCTTTGTCAACCAATGAGGCGGAAACAGAACTTCTCATCAATGACGGCAACACCATCGTCATCGGCGGAATCGTCAAGACAACCTCAAGTGAAAACACCACCGGGTTCCCCGTACTTGCCGATATACCCGGCCTGGGAAAACTCTTTGGTTCAGACAGCGAAGAGAAAAAGAGAAACGAGCTGTTGATCTTTATCACACCAACCATTGTTCAGCTTGAACAGAAAAAGAATTAGGGATCCTGTTATGGCCACTGTTGCAAAAGCACCAATCAAATTGTTCATCATCGGGTTTTTACCTTCGGTGTCAAATACAAGGGTTACTGCTCTGATCTCACCAGGACATTCTATATTGGCAGGCCCACAG
>JAWOGI010000015.1:0-8914 GCA_046496975.1 Desulfobacteraceae bacterium
GGAAAAGCCCGGCACCACGATGCGGCAGACATCAATGCCCAGGTGGCGGTACTCTGCCAGGTAGACCGAATACCCCTGGTCGTCGAGCAGGTTGAGCAGGGATGATTTCAGCTCTTTGTTGCTTTTTTTGACTCCCCAGTGGACAAAGGGGTGGTCCGGGCTGTCTTTGAGCATCTGCCAGGGGATGGTACCGCTGGAATCGATGAAGTGGGCCTCGATGTTCTGGGGATCCCCCGTGGATTCAAGATCCAGGCTGGGCAGGGAAAAACGGTCAAGCTGGTCGAGACTTCTTCCCTGGAGCAGCTCGGTAAAGGTTCTTACCAGGGCGATCTCCATATCCGGGTGGGCGCCAAAGGCCGCATAGCAACCCCCTGTCTCCCGGTGGATCAGGGTGACGTTGACCACGGGAAAAATCCCCCCCAGGGAGGCATCCTTGACAAAAATCTTCATTCCCTGTTTTTCCAGGGCATCCATGCCCTGTCTGATTTCGAAAACTCTGTCCACAATGGCATCTGGAATGTCTGGAAGGGCGATGCCCGAACCTATGATCCGGTGTTTCACCCCCCGTTCCATGATCTCGCACAAAGCCTGGACCACTGCCTCGTCCATGGTGTTGCCCGCAGCCATGCCGTTGCTGGTGTAGAGGTTGTCCAGGACATTGACCGGAAAGAAAACCGTCTTGCCGTCGTGGAGCCGTGTGAAGGGCAGGGCGCAGATTGCCTGTGCGCTGCCGCCGGAGAAGAGGTCCTTGAGCATCCCGGGGGTCAGTTCTCCATGGGGATTGTAAACGGTTCGGGTAAAATTATCCAGAAGTCCGGGAGTGTGACCGCTGTCACCGGCAAGGTCACTCAAGGCAGGGCCCTCGGCCATTGATCCGGCTGGTTTTACCGAAGGCGGGGGGCCGCCGGGCAGGGAAAACCACCTCTCTTGGGGAAAGTGAACAAACCCCGTTTCAGAGCGATCCACCCCGAGCCAGTAGTCGGCAAAAAAGAAATTGGTTGCCAGCCGTTCGAAAAACTCTCCCAGGGCGCTTGCCAGGGCGGCTTCTCTGGTGTTGCCTTTGCCGTTGGTGGTCAGCAAAGGGCAGTCGCCATCAATGATGTGAACCGACCAGACGTGGGGGACGGGGTTGCGCCAGCTGCTCTCTTTGACGGTGAATCCGTGGCGGTTCAACAGTTCCATCATCCTGCTGATGGTTTCTTCAAGGGGGGCATCCTTGCCCAGGGTAGCGGTGTTTTCCATTTTTACACGACTGTTTTTCACGATTGGGGTGCTCACAATTTCACCAGCTCAAGATCGCCCCATAGCCCGATCTCTTTTCCTTTGATGATGATGATGCCCTGGATTCCTTCGATTTTCCGGCCCGTTTCAATGGCGGTTTCAATGTCCGATCTGTTCTGTACCATGTTGCCGAGGGCCGTGGCGGCAGCATCGGCAAGGGCGCAGGAATCGGCGACAACGGTAGCCGCATCCGCCCTGCCGAAACTTGCCGAATGGCCGAGGGTGCCCGACGAGGTGCAGAGGGCGTAGGGAGTGTCTCGTCTGGCAATGCGCACCCCGGTTTTCATGCTCAACGGCGAGTTCCCGGCAAAGATGGCAAACACCGCCTCCTTGTCAAGTTTCATGAAGATATCCCCGCCGTTTTCCACGATCACCTCCGTGGAATGGTTGAGCAGAGCCCTGCCGGTGAATTCCGACACGGCACCGGCAACGGCAGCCATGGGACCGACCTTTGCCCGGGCTGCGGCCTGTATCATTTCGGCGGCGATTTTCGGTGTGGGGAAGACCGGCTGAACAGGATTCATGGCCGCCGCAAACCCAGGGCAGCGAAAGATGTACGATTCGAGAAGGTTCCGGCACTCGAGGACGGCCTTCACCGCTTTGTCTGAAAGATCCTGCCGGGCCTGGATGTGAAGGTTGGTCTCCTTGACGGTGACGGTAAAGGGAACAAGGCCCTCTTTTCTGGACCGGGATCGGTATGTGCGGTTGTCAAACATGGTCTTTACCGTTCAATGGGGCAGGGCCGCATTTCTTCAGGGGCCTGGCGGATAAAAAAAGAGTCGGTCATGCCGGCAATGTAATCCCGGACGATCTCTCCGCTGGAGTGGTCTTGCCGGTAGGTGTCGGAAAGGCTGTCCAGGAAATCGACAAAAATCGGGGCGGTCATGGATTCGGTTTCAAGGTCGTTGAGGTATTTGTCAAACAGGTAGAAAAAAACAGTCTCCACTGGTTTTAGATGGTTTTTTATGGCCGGGTTGGTGTAGATGCGCCGGTAATTGAACTGCTTCAGCTCTTTTAACGCGTCGGATACCTCGGCGCTGAAACCGACAAAGGGCTCTGATGAGCTGTTGTTGATCAGGTCGGTGACAAGGGAGAATACAATGGTTCCGCTGGTCTTGCCGAGGAGGGCTGCGCACTCGCCGGGGATGGCCTCCCGCCGGACCAGGTTGAGCCGGATGGCGTCCTCGAGATCCCTGCCGATGTAACCGATGGTGTCGGCCATCCGGACCACGCACCCCTCCATGGTCATGGGAACAGGATCAGGGGAGTTTCCCGATTTCATGGCAGCGGCAAGGTCGTCAAGGTCGTCAAAGGATCTGTTTCTCTCGGGCTTGAGCCGTTGGGAGTGGACCTCTCCGTTGTGGCAGAGGATGGCATCCAGGGTCTGGAGGGCCAGGTTCCATCCCCGGCCGTTGCGCTCGATTTTTTCGAGGAACTGGAGGGACTGGACATTGTGGCAGAACCTGCCCGCCCCGTGGGAGGTGCAGAGCCTTGAGAGGATTCTCTCCCCGTCATGGCCGAAGGGGGGATGGCCGATGTCGTGTCCCAGGCTTGCCGCCTCGATGAGGTCTTCGTTGAGCCCGAGAAACCGGCCGATGGTCCTGGCGATTCTTGAGACCAGCTGAACATGGAGCACCCGATGGGTAAGGTGGTCGTTTTTGATCAGCGAGAAGACCTGGGTTTTGTCGATGTACCGGGTGTAGGCAAGGGAGTTTAAGATCCGGTCGGCATCGGCGCAGAACGCCTGCCGGTACCCGGACTCAAGCCGCGGGTCTGGCCGGCGCCGCAGGGCGTTTTCACTGAAACAGGCCAGGGGGGAAAAAAACTGTTTTTCCCTGAGGTTAAAAAGGTCTTTCATGCCCCCTGGTGTGTTAGTCATCTCGTCCAAAAAGATCCTTAAAGAAGCGCGGTGATTTTACTGATCACAGAATCAAAGGCCTTTGCGAAGTTGCTCTCCGGGTTTTCCACCACAATGGGCGATCCGTTGTCCCCGGATGTGACAACATCCAGGTCAAAGGGAATAGAGCCGAGGAAGTTGATCCCCTCGGAGGCAGCTGTTCGCTCTCCGCCGCCGCTCTTGAAGAGCTCGATGGTTTCGTCGCAGTGGGGACACTTGAACGGCCCCATGTTTTCCACAAGGCCGATGGTCTCGATTTTCACTGTCTTGCAAAAGGAGATGGACTTTCTCACATCGGCCAGGGCGACTTCCTGGGGGGTTGTCACCACCACTGCCTTTGCATCCTTGATGGTCTGAACAACGGAGATGGGCTCATCCCCGGTTCCCGGAGGGGCATCTATGATGAGAAAATCCAAATCGCCCCAGGCAACGGAACCGACAAACTGCTTGATCATGCCGGTTTTGGCAGGGCCCCGCCAGATGATGGCCTGGTTTTTGTCCTGCATGAGGGCCTGGATGGAGACGATCTTGAGGTTCTCTCCCACCTGCTTGGGCAGAAGAAGCTTGTTTTCGTTTATGTCGAGCAGCTCGGTCATGCCGAACATGTGCCCAATGGACGGGCCGTGGAGGTCTACGTCCATGAGGCCTGTTTTGAACCCCCTGCCCGCCAGGGCAGCGGCAAGGTTTGCCGAAACGCTGCTTTTTCCAACTCCGCCTTTGCCACTCAACACAAAGAGCTTGTTTTTGATTTTCGACAGGGAAGAGTGGATCATCTCTTCCTGCTGCTGTTCCTGGTTTTTCTGCTGCTGCTGGGAGGGGCAGCCGCCACTCTGTTTTTTTGCGTTTTCAACGCTGTCATGGAGCATAATAGATGCATCTCCTTAAAAAGTTGGATTATGGAATACCCCTCAAATTTCAGGCGTTCCGGCAGAAAGTTACTGTCAGCCCTGGAATGGAGGGTTATGGACAATTGCCATTAACAGTATTACCACTATCCCGATTCTGTCAAGCGGGGTTTTCAATAACCATCATGAGCAACGTGCTCACAACAAACCATGAAAGCCCGACCCTTCCCTGGCACGTTGCCCCGGCAATGTCTCACTCTGTTGGCGGCAGGGTGAAAATGGCATCGTCAAGGGGGATGTTGGCCTGGTAATCCGTCAGATTCAGGTGCAGGCGCCTCCCGTGGCTGTCGGTGATCAGGGATGTCGTATGAACCTTGAGGGCGCTGTACTGTTTGAAATCAGAGAGGCGCACCGAATAGAGTGGCTCTTTGCCGGAATCAAGGATGTCAAACCGGTAAACCTTCTTCTTTTCATCCAGGTAGAGCTTTTGGGTGGTGCTCTTCCACTGCCTGTTTAATACCAGGACAGTTTTGCCGGGGGATTGCTCCTGGAAAACAGCCGCAGAATCAAAGTTGTGCAGGGGGATCAGGCCGGCAAAAAGGGCAATGAGCTCCCTGGCGGTCACAGGGATGGAAACCAGTTTTTCCAGGGAGGGGTTGTCCGAACGGATGGTGTATCTCTTGTGTTGGCCGGTATGGGAGACAAAGGTGACGGTCTGCCCGTCGGCCGCCACGGTTTCAGCAGGCACACCGCCGCTCAAGAGGGTCATGCGGATTCTGTCCGGCAGGGCTGCGGCAAAGGCGACGCGGAATTTTTGGGTTGCCTGCCCGGGTGATGACAGGGTTAGCCAGCCCTTTCCCTTGCAGGTGGAGATCTTTCTGTTTTCTGCTTTGATCCTTTCAACAAGGGCGTGGCCCTCTGTTCTGGAAATTTTGGTATGGGGTTTTTTCAAACCGGAACAGCCGCAAAAGCAGAGCAATAAAAGGCAGATCAGTAAAAAACCGGCCGTGTTATTCCTTGACATCCTGACCCTGTTCCTCTTCCATTACCCGGGTTTTCAGTTTGAGGATTTTCTCTTCCAGTGCCTTGTTTTCCTCTTTGGATGCCGAGAGGGCCTTCTGGTAAATTTCCAGGGCCTTGTGGAAATTGCCGTTCTTTTCATAGGCATCCCCGAGGTGTTCGGAAATAACGGGGTCAAAGGAGGTCAGTTCAGCGGCTTTCAGCAGGGTTTTGACGGCTTTGCCGTAGAGGCCCTTTTTGTAGTAGACCCAGCCGAGGCTGTCGGTGATGAAACCGTCGTCGGGCTTGATTTTCAAAGCCCTGGTTATCAGCGTCTCTGCCTTGTCCAGCTTGATGCCCAGGTCGGCATAGGTGTAGCCAAGATAGTTCAAGGCACTGGCATTGTCCGGCTCCATTTCAATGATTTTTTCCATGGTCTCCATGGAGGCCTCTTTTTTTCCGGCCTTGTCCTGGATAATGCCCAGCCTGAAGCGCAGGGAGGTGTTGTCTCTGGAAAGGGCGATCCCCTTTTTCAGGATGTCGATTCCCTTGTCATAGGCCCCGTTCTCTTCGTAAAACGATCCAAGGTAGGTGATGATGTCGATGTCCCCGGGCATGGATTTATGTTTGGTTTCCAGGAAAGCAATGGCCCTGTCAAGTCTTCCCAGCTCGCTGTACAAAAAAGCAGTATGAATCACCACTTTTTTGTAGTGTTTTGAGTCGGGGGTTACCTTTAAAAAATAGCGGATGGCTTTTTTCGACTGCTTGAGGGAATCAAAGGCCATCCCGGCAAGGTAATTGAGGGTGGAATTTTCAGGTGCCCCTTTGAGCATTCCGGTGAAAATCACGGCCGCATCGTGGTACCGGCCCTTCCCGATGAATTCTTTGGCCGTGAAGATGAGAAAATCGTACTCGTCGGCCTTTTTCCTTCCCAGGCTGGAGAACATTTCGGCGGCTTTTTCCGTTCTTCCGTGGGTGTGGTAGTAGAGGGGCAGCTCCAAGGCGGCTTGGGCATTGTGCTCGTCGATGTCAAGGATCTCCTGGTAAAGCGTGATGATGCCGGGGTTCAGCTCGGACTCTTTTGTCTCCCGGGACTTGTAGATTTTGATCAGCTCAAACCGGGGTTCAATGAGATCGGGTTTCAGCTCCAGGGTCTTTAAAAACGCCTTTTCTGCATATTTGGGATTTCTCTTCAGGGCGTGGATCTTTCCCAGGAAAAAGTGGGCCGCGTAGGAGTCGGGAAAATGATCGCTCATCTGGGAATACACCTTGAAGGCCTCATCGGTGTTGTCTATTTCCAGGTACATGCTGCCGAGAACCAGGTAGATGTTTTTGTTTTTCGGGTCAAGCTGGAGCACCTTTTGATACAGCTCCCTTGCCTCATTGGCATGGTCAAGCATCTGCTTGAGCTTTGCCAGTATGATCAGACCGTCGGTGTTGTCGGGATGGGAGGCAACGATTTCTTCCGCTGTTTTCAGGGCTTTTTCCTTTTCCTTGTTCTGCAGGTAAAGGGAAATGAGCTCTTTCTTTAAGTAAACAGAGCCGGGGTCATTTTTGACAGCCTTGTCCATGGCGACAATGGCCTTATCGATTTCGCTGTTTTTTTTGTGCTGCTCGGACTTGATGTAGTTGAAATATGGCGAATCAGAAGCCCCGCTTGAGACACGGTCTTCCGTTACCTGGTTTTCCCCAGCGGTTTTTCCGGGGGGGGGGCCGGCAGAGCACCCAGCCAGGGCAAGAAGAAACAGCAGCAGCAGCAGAGGGAGGCGTTTGAAAAGAGCGTTTGGTTTCATGGAGAAAAATCCTTGATTCTTGGTATCACATCATCATGGCCAACACAGGGGCCTGTTATTCATTAAAGCCCTGGCTGTGGTCATAGGCGGCAAAGTCGGGCATTTCGCTTTTAAAGTAGTCTTTCATCTTTTTGATGATATTGTTTTCGATCTGCCTGACCCTTTCCCTTGAAATCTGATACTGTTCACCGATCTCCTGGAGGGTGTCTGGTTCATCGGAGAAGATCCGCTTGTTAAAGATGTCCAGCTCCCGCTGTTTCAGGGTTTTTTTGAACTCTTTCACCCTGAGGTGGAGAATATCTTCGATCTGTTTTCTGGCAACCCTCTCTTCGGTGGAGTCGGTCTCGACATTGATAAACTCGATCCTTTCCGTGTCAGAGTCGTTTCGCAGCGGTTCATCCAGGGAGAGATCCCACCCGTCAAGGCGCTGATCCATGTCAATGATCTCTTTTTCAGACACCCCCATTTTTTCAGACAGCAGTTTTGGCTTGGGATCAAACCCCTCATCAACGAGTTTCTGTTTCTCTTTTTTCAGCCTGAAAAAGAGTTTCCGCTGGCCCTGGGTCGTGCCGATCTTGACCAGCCGCCAGTTGTCCATGATGAATTTGAGAATATAAGCTTTTATCCAGAAAGAGGCGTAGTATGAAAATTTGACATTCTTATAGGGGTCAAATTTTTTAACCGCCTGGACCAGGCCGATGTTGCCCTCCTGAACCAGATCCAGCAGGTTCTGCATCCAGATTCTCTGGAATTCCAGGGCGATCTTCACAACCAGCCGCAGGTTGGATGTCACCATGATATAGGCGGCATCGCTGTCATCATTTTCCTGGATCCGCTGGCCAAGGTCGATCTCTTCCTCTCTTTTCAGCAGCCGGTACCTGTTGATTTCCGCCAGGTAGCTTTGAAGGGGATCGGATTTGACAAGGGCCTTCTCGGAAGAGGGCGCCTTTGCACTGACCGGCATGAGGTACCCTTTTTTTGAAGTAACTTTTGTTTCTTGTGGCTTATCGTTTTTTACTGTACTGGTATTTTTTTTTTTACCCATAAATGTTCCTGAATATTCTTGAAAAAGTTCCACTCTTTTGAAATGGAGGGACTGGCGGGCATAAGCACCAAAGGGAATGAAAAGAAGAGCGCTCCCTAAGGCGGCCTTGCCGACGCGCCAGCATTTTAGCAGGTACTCTGTTAAGAGTCAAAGTGAGATTCACACCGTTTTTATCAACCCAAAAGCCTTATTGGGATTTTGATGTGATTATTTGTATCTGCCCATCATAAACCAAAAATGAATAAAGATCGATCAAAAAAAAAAATAATCAAAAAAAGATTTTTGAGTGGACAAAAAACAAATGTTCTGGTATACATTTCTCCTGTTTGCGCCTGTAGCTCAGCTGGATAGAGCAACGGACTTCTAATCCGTAGGCCGCAGGTTCGAATCCTGCCAGGCGCACCATTGATATCAAGGCTTTCAGCGTTTTTCGGTGAAAGCCTTTTTGATTTTGTCCACCTACTGTCCACCATTTTTGTTTGTCCACCATCTGTCCACCGCTTATATCTCCCAAATAATTTTTGCATTTCTTATGCTCAGGTGTCAGCAGATGTTTTAACCAATCTGTTGGCACCACACATCAACCAGGTTAAACCACCCCAAAATTGAGGCGGTCAGCCCCTCGCTCCTGATATCTGCTTCCGGTAGCCCCGGCGGTGAACACACCTTCCAGGAGGAACAGATCAATACAAGAGTGGTAAGCCTCCCGGTTCCTGGCCGGATACTGCATTCAAAAAATAAAATTGGCTGCAACTTGTAATTGAATCTGTACCCAGGTCATTGTAACTTGCAACCAGGATCCCTTGCCACATTGCTACGAACCCCGTACTATCGTTCGTACCAACCGCCAGTGACACCCCTTTCCCCTGGTGCGGAATGCGCTACTTAATCTGCACAGTGCGTACTTGATTGCGCACCTTTCCGTCCTGAAAAATCCTTAACCCTCTTTTTTTTTAAAAAAAATCATGAATACCGGACTCAGCATGGGTTTCAAGATCACGGCTCCAGCCGGAGAAATCAAACCATCTGGGGTCATTGTTCCCAAAACGGGAAA
>JAWOGI010000108.1:0-12820 GCA_046496975.1 Desulfobacteraceae bacterium
TAGGCTGGCAGGGAAAAAATCCCTCCGACGTTCTCGTGGAGGCCGGGGCAATCCACTGGGGGCGGCGCAATACGGTTTCTATCTTTGTTGTGAGCACGCTGCTCATGGGGGGGTATAAGAAACGCTCGCCAGAGCATTGCCGTTAGCGGCGTTTCATTCTTCGTTGTGGCCGGTTCGATGACCATGGGCCGGCCATGCCGGTTATATAAAAGGAAATATACGTGATCACAGTGGATGACAAAGAGATGGCGTGGCACGAGGGTATGACCGTGGCCGATCTCCTGGAGCAGATTGAAAACACCGAGCTCTGTGCCGTTATCAGGCTCAACAAGCGGCTGGTCTCAAGTCCTGTGTTTAAAACCACCCGGATACCCGACAATGCCGTGATCCAGCTGCTCCCCCCGGTTGCTGGAGGATAATTTGAAAGACCTGAAAACCACACATACAGCGTGTTACGATGTTTTGACCAGTGCCGTGAAAAACGCCGTCCATCCGGAACCCCATCCCAGCGGCCGGTTCAAACCGGCCAGTGTCATCGGCCTGGTTGGTCTTACCCTGGACCCCTACCTGCTCTTTATTGAAAAAGCCGATCTTGCCGGCTATCCCTGGCGGAACCAGATGGCGTTTCCAGGAGGACACACCGAACCCGGTGACAGGGACAGGAAGGCCACAGCCCTGCGGGAACTGGAAGAGGAGATGGGTATTTCAAAGGCCCATGTGGAGGTCATCGGCTCCCTTGGGCATTTCCAGACCATCAACAGCCGGGAGATCGAAGCCTTCATAGGCATCTGGGACCAGCAGGAAAAAATTTGCCCGGACCCGGGGGAGATCTCAAGAACCTTTCCCATCCCTGTCAGCCACCTCATGAAAACCCACAGGGAAAAGAATTTCCAGCAGCGATCCCCGGATATCCATGAACTCACCTATCCCTATGAGGATGTTGTCATCTGGGGGGTTACGGCAAAGATCATCCACCATCTCCTGGAGCTCCTCCACAACAGCGCTCCTTAATCAGACCTGGAACACCCGGCAATTCTTTTACCTTCCCCACACAAAACAGGATCAATGTCAGACCCGCATTCTCAGACCTTTTTCCTGCCCTAAAATTCCGAATCGTTTTTGTTCCGGGCGATCATCCGCGTCACCACCTTGATGATCACCACAAGGCATAAAAAAGCCAGCAGACATGGAAACCAGACATAACTTCCAAATTCGGGGGAAGTCAAGGTCACTTTTATGCCGATCCCGGCAAACACAAGGCACCCTGCTGCCAGAACAACGAGGAAAACGCAGGCAGGATCTGAATCGTACCAGGGGGTAATTTCCCTTCTGAAAATCTGATGCTGCTTGAACGACATGACACCCCGCATTACAAATTACAAATTACGAAAAATTCTGCAGACTTCAAAAGTCTGATGCTCCTTATTTCAAAAAAAAGTATCAAGCCGCCACCCTTGTGCCACCCTTGGATAACCCCCTGCATATTCAGCAAAAACACAATATATTGATTTTATTGTTGACAAATGTCAATATATTGATTATTTTAGGTCTCCATGAAAGAGAGCCACCATGCGCTGACAGAGCAGCCCCAACCAAAACAATCAGAAAAAATACTATAAACGGACTTGAAATACAAGAGGTGGAAGAATGTTCGAAAAAATAAAAAAACGGGATGGAAGAATTGCCGATTTTGATTCCTCCAAAATCAGTGATGCCATTTTGAAATCCGGCAGGGAAACCGGTGAATTTGATCACAGGGAGGCACAAAAGCTCACCATGAAAGTGATCACCCTTGCCAGGGAACTCCGCCTGGGATCATGTCCGGAAGTGGAAGAGATTCAGGATATTGTAGAGAGGGTTCTTCTGGACTCCCCCTATTACAAGACTGCCAAGGCGTACATTCTCTACCGGGAACAGCACAACCAGATACGGCGGATCACCATCCAGGAGAATGTTGATCTCATGGACAGCTATATCCGGAAAATGGACTGGAAGGTCAAAGAAAACAGCAACATGAGCTACTCCCTCCAGGGGCTGAACAACTTTATCTCTTCGGATATCACCGCCGAGTACTGGCTAAACCGGATCTACACCCCGAAAATGCGGGATTCCCACAACAGCGGCGACATCCATATCCACGACCTGAGCCTCCTTTCCGTCTACTGTGTGGGCTGGGATCTCCAGGATCTGCTCATGGAGGGATTCAAGGGAGTGGCCGGAAAGGTGGAAAGCGCCCCGCCCCGCCATTTCCGAACGGCCCTGGGTCAGCTGGTGAACTTCTTCTACACCCTCCAGGGGGAGGCGGCTGGCGCCCAGGCCATATCCAATTTTGACACCCTGCTGGCCCCCTTTGTCTACGAAGACGACCTTGGCTACAAAGAGGTGAAACAGGCGATCCAGGAGTTTGTTTTCAACATCAATATCCCCACCCGGGTCGGTTTCCAGACCCCCTTCACCAATATCACCATGGACCTGAACGTCCCGGCCATATTGAAGGAATCCCCTGTGATCATCGGCGGGGAATACAGGGAGAAGACCTATGGTGCCTTTCAAACGGAGATGGACCTGATCAACAGCGCCTTTGCCGAGGTGATGATGGAAGGGGATGCCAAGGGCAGGGTCTTTACCTTTCCCATCCCCACCTACAATATCACCGAGGATTTTAACTGGGACAACCCCAACCTTGAAAATGTCTGGAAAATGACCGGCAAATACGGTATTCCCTATTTTTCCAATTTTGTCAATTCCGACATGTCCCCGGACGATGCCCGCTCCATGTGCTGCCGGCTGCGGCTGGACAACCGGGAGCTGAGGAAAAGAGGTGGCGGGCTTTTTGGCGCCAATCCCCTCACCGGCTCCATCGGCGTTGTCACCCTGAACCTGCCCCGGCTGGGTTACCTTGCCGAAAACGAAGCGGATTTCATGGAACGACTGGACGATCTTCTCGAGACCGCCGGAGAGTCCCTCTCCATCAAACGGAAAGTCCTTGAAAAATTCACCGAAGGAAACCTCTACCCCTATTCCAAATTCTATTTGAGAAAGATCAAAGAACAATACGGCTGTTACTGGGAGAACCATTTTTCCACCATCGGCATCCTCGGCATGAACGAGGCCTGTGTCAATTTCATGAACAGGGACATCGCCACCGATGAGGGCCAGGCATTCTCTGTCAGGGTGATGGAGCATATCCGGTCACAGATCGAAACCATGCAGAAAGAAAAAAACGAAATTTACAACCTGGAGGCCACCCCTGCCGAGGGAACCACATACCGTTTTGCCATGAAGGACAAGGAGAGATACCCCGGTATCGTCTGTGCCGATGAAGCTGAGTATCAAAACGGCAACGACCCCTTTTACACCAACTCCACCCACCTGCCCGTGAACTATACCGATGACCTGTTTGAGGCCCTGGAACTCCAGGACGACCTTCAGACAAAATACACCGGCGGCACGGTGCTTCACCTCTTTCTCGGGGAAGAGGTGCCGGACATCGAAATTGTCAAGAGCATGGTAAAAAAGGTGTCCAACAATTTCAGACTGCCCTATTTCACCCTCACCCCGACCTTCAGCATCTGCCCCACCCACGGCTACATCCCCGGTGAGCACCCTGTGTGCAGCAGATGCGGAGCCGAAACCGAGGTTTTTTCAAGGGTTGTCGGGTATCTTCGGCCGGTAAAGCAGTGGAACAACGGAAAACAGACAGAATTTGAAATGAGAAAAACATTTCAGACCGCCTCCTAAGACAATGAAAATAGGCGGTCTTGAAAAAAACTCCATGATCGATTTTCCAGGAAAGATCTCGTGTGTCGTCTTTACATCGGGATGCAATTTTTCCTGTCCTTACTGTCACAACCCGGAGATCGCAGGAAATGACATGGGCAAAGCCCCGGCAAAGATCGAAGAACCGACCCTCTTCTCTTTCCTTGAAAAAAGAAAAAATCTCCTGGAAGGGGTGGTCATCACCGGCGGGGAGCCCACCCTGCAAAGGGACCTCGTCGGTTTTTGCCGCAAAATCAAGGAGCTGGGATACCTGGTCAAGCTGGACACCAACGGCAGCAGGCCCAAGGTTTTGGCAGAGCTCTACCGGAAAAAACTGGTGGATTTCACTGCCATGGACATCAAGAGCAGCCTTGACAACTATTTTCTGGCTGCCGGCAGCCGTTTTGACCCTGAACGCATCACTGCCAGCATCGCCCTCATCATGGAGACCGGTCTGGATTATGAATTCAGGACCACCTGCGTGAAGCCCTTTGTTGATAAAAAAATCATGGGAAAGATCGGATCCATGATCCGCAACGCTTCCCACTACATTCTGCAGCACTGCTCAAAGCATGAGCATGTGCTCCAGCCCGGGTTTTTCCAGGAAAAAAACCGTTTTCTAACGGAGAGCGAGATGACGGCCCTGGCCAAAGAAGCTGAAAAATACGTCGAAAAGTGTTCCATACGATAGGAAAGAGGGATAGGGCTGGGCTTGATCAACGATTAAAACCAATGGAATGACAGCCATGAGCAGTGTGGTGGGGTCAGGCTTTCGTTATTGACATTATCGTGTGCTTTATGGTCTGTTTGTGTTTCTCTGTCCGATAACGTCAATAACAAAAGCCTGACCCCGTTGGCCCGCTGATGGCTGATAGCTGATAGCTGATGGCTGATGGCTGATGGCTTTCTTATAAAAAGGAAGAATAAATGGATCTTCCCCTTGTGAAAGCAGAAATTGATTTAACCGCCATTGCAGACAATATCCGGGCGCTGAAAAAAATCACCAGTGAGAAGAGCGCGTTCATGGCCGTTGTCAAGGCAAACGGCTACGGCCACGGTGCTGTGGAAGTGGCCGAAAAAGCCGCTGAAAGCAAAGCGGACCGCCTCGGGGTTTCCCGACTCCACGAGGCAGAGACCCTTCGAAAAGCAGGGAACACCCTTCCCGTGCTGATCTTCGGCTACACCTGGCCCCAACAGTGCACCACCCTTGCCGAACTCGACCTTACCGCAACGGTGTTCGACCTTGAAACGGCAAAGGCACTGGATGCAGCGGCCCGGAAAAAAGGAGTCAGGGTAAAAATCCATCTCAAGGTGGACACGGGCATGGGCAGGGTGGGCATGGTGATACCGCTGGCCGGCACCTCGCCAGAAATTCACAAAAAGGCTGCCGCTGACGTGGAAAAGATTTTAAAACTCAAGGCTGTGGAGCTTGAGGGGATCTACACCCACTTTGCCGAAGCCGACTCCTTTGACAAGACCTACACCCTCGCCCAGATTGACACCTTTTCCGAGTTTCTCAGGACCCTGGAAAAAAACGGGATAACAGTACCCATCTGCCACGCAGCAAACAGTGCCGGCATCATCGATCTACCCGGCTCCCATTTTGACATGGTAAGGGCCGGTATCGCCATATACGGCCTCTACCCCTCCGGCGAGGTGAACCAATCCAGGGCCAGCCTGACACCGGCCATGACCCTGAAAACCGTGGTCACCTTCACCAAAAAGGTCCCCAGGGGGTTCAAGGTGAGCTACGGCACCACCTATGAGACAGAAAAGGAAACCGTGATCGCCTCCATCCCCGTGGGGTATGCCGACGGGTACCCGCGGCTCCTCTCGTCAAATGGGCAGATGCTTGTCAAAGGAGAGAAAGCCCCCATTGCCGGCCGGGTCTGCATGGACCAGACCCTCATCGATGTGGGTCACATCCCCGGTGTCAAGCCTGGAGACGAGGTGGTTCTTCTGGGACGTCAGCAGAACGGTGAAATAACAGCCGAAGAGATTGCCGCCCAGACTGATACCATCAACTACGAGGTGGTCTCCGCCCTGACATCCCGGATTCCCAGGTTTTACTCACTCCCCTCCCCTTTTTCCGGGTAGACCATCTCCCCGGCCATGGAAAGGTCGTATCCGCCAAGGGCTGCAGCGCTCTCCCGGAAGATCTTCTCCTTGAGCAGACCGAGGAACAGCTGGATTCCCTGGTCAAAGAACCGCTCCTTGGAGATGAGAAGATCAAACCTCTCCTGGCACACAGGAACAAAATCCAGACCAAGGCTGGCGGCCACGGGTCTGATCCCCGGGCCGGCATGGGCATCTCCCTTGAGAACGGCCAGCCCCACATCCATGTGTTTTGCCACAATGGTGTCAAACCCTGGGATCTCTTCACCCGGCACACCGGCTTTTTTCAGCTCTTTTTCAAAGAGTTGGCGGGTACCGGTGCCAAGGCCCCTGTTCACAATGGTGATATTGGATCGTCCCAGATCGGCAACGGAGTGAATCTTTTCCGGATTGCCCTTTTTCACCACAATCCCCTGCTCTCTCAAGCAGAAATTGACAACCGCGGGCATTTTTTCCACGTCAAGATAGGGGAAATTGTACTCTTTATCATCATCTTCGGCAACCAGGTGGCTGGATGCAATGTGGCAGTGGTTCCGGCGCAGGGCCTGGAGTCCGCCCATGCTTCCGGTGAAACCGAACATGGCCAGGTGCTCGCTGAACCTGGCATTGAAAATTGAAATCAGCTTGTCAAGGAGCAGATCGTTGCTGCCGGCAATGAGGACAAGGCCGTGGTAGGGGGGCAGCTTGGTCACCGGTTCCGGGTAGTTCACCGTTCCCGCCTCCACCCACTGCCGGACAAGATCCAGGGGGAAGAGCCACTTGCCGGTCACCTTTGTGGCTGGAAGTTTTTTTTCCGAAATAAGGCTGTAGACCATTTTCTCGTTGATATTGAGAAACTCGGCAACCTCTCTGGTTGAAAGCAGATCCTTGTTCATCTGTCACACTCCTTATGTGGCCACCGCCGGCTGTTTTTCCGGAAGCGAACGGGCAATTCTTGTCAGTACCTGGTCCGGAGAAAGATCTTCACATTGGATCCGGATATCGGCGTAGTGCTCATACAAGGGAGTTCTTTCCCGGTAGAGACTGTCAATATCCTGCCCCGGCCCCCGGATCACCCCCCTGGAATCAAGGGCCGACAATCTTGTCTTCAACGCATCAAGGCCGATTTCAAGGTAAACAATCCTGGCGTTCATGCCAAGATGGGCCATGGCCCGGCTGCTGTAAACAACGCTGCCCCCTGTTGCGATCACGTGATCGCAACAGGTCAGGGCGAGGCAGTACCGCTCTTCAAGCCCCAGGAAAGCTTTGACACCGATGTTATCGATGATCTTCGAGAGGGTCCTTCCCTCCTTTGTCTGGATAGTGATGTCCGTATCCACAAAATCAAGCCCCAGTTTTTTGGCAAGTAAAACCCCCACGGTGCTCTTGCCGACGGCCGGCATGCCGATGAGCACAATATTGTTTTTGTTCGGGTTCATTGAACAGTCCTGACGGAAAAATGTAAAAAATGGTTACTATCCGGTTGTCCATAACCTGCCATATTAAGCATATTTGCTTTATATTGCAAGATGTAATCGAAACTTAAACGCGGGCTTGGTCATAACATCGGCCACTTGTGACATTTGGCAGGCCAACGGGGTCAGGCTTTTGTTATTGACGTTATCGGACAGAACAGCACAGCCAAACCATAAAGTACACGATAATGTTAATAACGAAAGCCTGACCCCACCCCAAGGTGGCCGAGGTTATGACCAAGCCCTTAAACGCGTTTGAGGACTTGTCGGTTTCAACACTGCCTTTGCTGCAATACGGCCCATTGCTGCTGCATTTCCAGGCTGTGCAGCTTCGGCAGTGGAGCATGCAACAGGGAAGTTTACAAATATCCACCTTGACATTCTCTGCTTTGCAAACTATTTATTAGGTGGTTAAATGATTAAGCGTTGGCCAACTGCTAATAGCTGACAGCTGATGACTCTCAAAACACCTGGCAGAAAAAAGTCACCGACTTGGTCATAGCATCGGCCACCTTGGGGTGGGGTCAATAACAAAAGTTTGACCCCGTTGGCCCGCCAATGTAACGAGCGGCCGATGTTATGACCAAGCCCAAAGTCACAGATAACGACAAAAGAAAAAATTATAGATATGAAACCAGAGATAATAGCGGTTGTTGGCAAGTCCGACTCGGGCAAGACCACCCTTCTTGAAAAACTGATACCGGAAATGAAAAAACGGGGACACAGGATCGGCGTTGTCAAACATGCCCACCACGGCTTTGACATGGACAAAAAAGGCAAGGACTCCTGGCGCCACAGGAAGGCCGGGGCAGATGCCTCGCTTCTGGTGTCTCCGGGCAGGATCGGCCTGATAAAAAATCAGGAACCGGGCTCGGTTCAGGAGCTTAAAACCTACCTGTCTGACATGGACCTGATCATCACCGAAGGGTTTAAACGGGAAAAGCTGCCGAAAATTGAAATTTTCAGGAAAGGGGGCCGTCACAAAGACCCCCTCTGCATGGAGGACAGCAACCTTGCAGCCTTTGTTACCGATTCCGACTATGCCCCTGATGTTCCCATATTCCGGCTGGATGCCATTGAAGCCCTTGCCGATTTCCTGGAAAAACAGTTCATTTCCACACCATGAAACAAGAGGCCCTTGAAACACTGAAACAGAGCTTTTTGAGGTACGTTGATGATTTCATCCACCGGGCAGACAACCCCGGCCCCTTTCTGCTCAAAAAAGAGCACACCTTGAGGGTGTGCCGGGAGATCTGTTTTCTGGGAGAAGACCTCGCCCTGCCAGACGGCCAGATGATCACCGCCGAAGCAGCCGCCCTTCTCCACGACATCGGAAGGTTCAGGCAGTATGAAGAGTACGGCACCTTTCTTGACAAGATCTCAAGAAACCATGCAGCACTGGGGCTGGAAGAGATCGAAAAAAGGAACCTGCTTGCCCATTGTTCTGAAGAGACAGGAGAACTCATCAAAAAAGCGGTGCAGTATCACAATGCAGCAGACCTTCCAGAAGAGGAAAACCGGGCTGTCCTTTTTTTAACCCGGCTGCTGCGGGATGCTGACAAGCTCGACATCTGGCGGGTGGTGACCAGCCATTACCTCTCCCCGGAAACAGACAATAAAAAAGCGATCAATCTGGGGCTTGAGGATGACGGCAAATTCTCCGGGCAGGCAGTAAACGCGTTGTGCCGGGAGCAGTTTGTACGAAGCCACATGATAAAGCGGTTGAATGACCTGAAACTCATGCAGATCAGCTGGATATTTGATTTAAATTTTTCCTGGTCCGTCACAAGGGCAAAAAAAGAGAATTTCATTGGAACAATCGTTTCAACCATGCCCCGGTCAAAGGAACTGGACACAGGGTTAAAGCATGTCTACGCATATATGGACACCCATGAAAAAATTCTCAGCAAGGGGTAGTACCCTTTTTACAGCTCTTTTGGTGGCGGCAACCTGCTTTTTTTCCGTTGGACTTGCCGACACACCAGCCAGTGATGAATGCAGGACATTGTTCAGCCACGGAAGCATCAACTGGACCACGGGAACGGTTCAGGCGACGGGCAAGGCCCTGCCGCCGGAAAAAGAGATGGAACAGGCCTCGGAGTATATTCTCAGCGCTGCCAGGGCAGATGCGTCAAGGAATCTTCTCTTTATTTTAAAACAGATCCGCCTGACCGCCAACATCTCCGTGGAGAAACAGATCGCACCAAAGGACAGGCTCATGGCCGGCATTGAAGAGATTGCCTCCAATGCCCTGATCAAGGAACAGCACTACAGCTCAGACCGGTCCATGGAAGTGACCCTTGAGACAAGCTTGTTGGGAGGCTTTCTTCAGCTTGTGCTGCCCGAAAAGATCAAACAGATACCGAAAATAAAAACACTCCCCCCGGAACAGAAACCAGACAGGCAACAAGCCTACACAGGGCTTGTGATCGATGCCAGAAAGCTTGACTTTGAGCCGGTTCTCTACCCTGTTGTTGTCAGCGAACAGGGGGAGGAGATTTACAGCGCTTTGTTCATCAGCAGGGAGCATGCCGTTCAAAGGGGCGTCTGCCAGTATGTCTGCGGTTCCCACCTGACCGGGGCACTGAAAAAAGCCGGAAACAATCCCATCATGGTCAAGGGGCTTCGAAAGGGCAGGGAGAGCAACTCCACCATTGTCATTGCCTGGCCCGATGCCGAAAAAATCAAGAAGGCCCCGGAGCATTACAGATTTATGCGGCAATGCAGGGTGGTGATCCTGCTGGACAAACCCCATGAACACCCCTGACAGCCCCGGGGGCACTATAGGGCTTATTTTTGGGTACGCCGGGCCTGAACCCTGGCTAATTAATGTTTCACCGAAGAGGCTGATGATGTATGATGTTGAACAATTGATCCCCCATGGAAAGCCCATGATCATGATCGACGGCTACTGCAGGATAGACGACAAACGGGCCTTGTCGGAAAAAACCTTTTCAGCAGATGATTATGCCGTCTGCCGGGGATTTGTCATGGACAGCGTCCTCATCGAATGCCTTGCCCAGACAGTGGCCGCCCATTCCGGCTACAATGCCGTGGTTGAAAAAAAGAGCCGCCCCGGACAGGGCATGCTGGTTGCCGTTGATCTGTTTGATTTTTATGACAGGATTGCAGCCCCGGCCACCATCACCATTAATATCCAGCAAAAGGACCAGTTTGGGAGTTTCACCATGTACAGCGGAACCGTCAGGCAGAGGGAAAAAACCGTGGCAAAGGGAGACATCAAGGTTTTCAATGCCAGAGAGGAATGATATTTGAACAGCAGGGAGACCCGTCGATGAAACACACCACCATGGCCGTGGTTCTGACCGTCTGTTTATGGGCTTTTTTCCTTGTCCCGGCAGGGGCGGGACAGGAAAAAAAGTTTTTCACCAGTGAACAGCTTGACCAGTTGCTGGCAAAAACCGAAAAAAACTTTGGCACCATTACCACCGTCAAAACCCGGCTGACCCAGAAAAAAAAGCTCTCTGTTTTTTCTGAAACCATCGTTTCAAAGGGATTCTGTCTTTTCAAAGCACCGGACAAGCTGCGTTTGGAATACACAGACCCCTTTAAATCATCACTGATCGTAAACAGGGGCCGTATTTTCAAATATGAATTCTACCAGGGCCAGTGGCAGAAGCTCAACCCGGGAAACCGGGAGATAATGTCTCTTGTGATGGAAAACATCACCTCCTGGTTAAGGGGAGAGTTCCAAAACAGCAGGGTGTATGAGATCAAGGCGTTCAGCGGCAAAAAAACAACGATTTTGCTGATTCCCAAACACGACCGGTTTAAAGAGTTCATTCAATCCTTTGAACTGGTATTGAACAGCCGCCTCAACGGGCTGGATGCCATACGGATCAATGAAACCCGAGAGGATTTCACCCACATTGTGTTCCACGGAGACGTCATTAACCAGGCCCTTCCAGACGCTGTTTTCAGCGGGAAAGACCAGGCCCCCCAGCCTGTTGCCAAATGGTAGCAGTGCAATGAAGCGGCTCTTCAGCCCGGTGGCGTGGGCAGGCCTCCTTTTTCTCTGCGCCCTGACTGTTTCGGGCTGCATGCCCCAAAAACCAATGGCAGAGCCGCCACCGCCATCTGCCCTTGCAAAACGGCTGAACAAAGAGATCAAGCAGGAATACCCCGTTGAATTCAAGGCGGTCCACCATGCCCTTTTGACCATTGCAGGCCGGGACTATCCGCTCAAGGGATACCTGACCGTCAGCAGAAAAGACCGGAACCTCTCCCTGGTTGCCCAGAATGACCTTGGGGGCACCGTTTTCGAGCTTTTCAGCCAAAACAGCCACCATCAGATCACCGTAAAAAGAGGCACGATTAAAAAAAAATGGATCGAAAAATCGGTTCTGAAAGATCTTACCACCCTCTATTTTGCCGAACCCTTTGCATCCCCGCGGCTCTTTACAGATAAAAACGGCCGTGCCGTCCTGTTTGAAACCAGGAAAGGCATCACCAGAAAACGGATCTACAGGAGAACACCGGAACAAAAAAGCGGGTACCGTTTAACGGGCATCAGAGAGACACAGGAGGAGCAGTGCCGTTACGCCGTGGATCTCTCCTATGACAAAGAGGATCATCTGCATCCCGACACCGTGGTGATCCACAACAGAACCATGCACTACCGGCTGAAAATCAATGTTCACTACTATTTTTGACCAGGAGCCAAAGCGATGAGTATGAGTCTTTACCAGGAGTTGACCCAATCCCTGATCTCTGTCTCTTCCCAGAAGGAGGAAACCATTCATGGGATATTCTGCTTTAACAAAGACCTGACCATGTTCAAGGGCCATTTCCCAAACGCCCCCATTCTCCCCGGCATTCTTCAGTTTGAAATGGTCAAGCTGGCCCTGGAAAGAGCCCTGAACACCTTTTTTTCCATCCGTTCCATCGGTAAAAGCAAATTTTCAGGGCCCATCCACCCGGGAGACATTATAGAGCTGACCATCAAGGTCAACGGGGATCAGGAGAGACTCAAGGCCAAAGCCGTGCTGAAAACAGAAAAAAAAGCCGTCGGTAAACTCAATCTTACCGTCGAAAAATATTGTCCCGGGAATCGCAGGTATACATAGATTGAATCAGGCGGCTTTTAAAAGAGAATCAATGGTTTTGTAGACGTCTTCCAGGGTTTTCAGGTTTCTGGCCTCTTCTTCCTCTATTCTTACCCCCAGTTCCTTGTCAACCATGACAATAAGGTCAACGGCATCAAGGCTGTCAAGGCCGATATCCTCATTGAGCAGTGCTTCCGGCTTTAAAAGATCAGGGTCGATTTCAAACTCCTCTGCCAGTATCTGGTTGACAGAGTTCACAATGTTGTTCATATAAAATAAGTCCTCTATACAATTGCCCCGGAACCCCGGGGTTCAATGGGGAATCTCCTTACACCGCCTCTTTTGCCGCCAACGGGTCCTGATCCTGAACAATCAGTTTTTATCAAACACGATCTTTCCATACCCCCCGTTCTCCGCCGGTTTAAC
>JAWOGI010000113.1:0-3275 GCA_046496975.1 Desulfobacteraceae bacterium
CTGAAAAAAGAGGAGAGAGAGATCGTTGAACCCGCTTCGAACAAGGTTTCTGTTCTTCTCGGAAAACATTACGGTAACGAACAAATCGTTTTCAGCCAGCAGAGCCACGGGCCTGACACTGTGGAACATTACGGTGACGACCAGATCGAGGCGCTGAGGAACGGCCGGCTGGAAGAGTGCTTCGGTCCCGGGTTCAAGGACTTCAGGCTCGGCCGGGGATTGAGGCTGCCCGGGGGACGGCTGCACCTCATCGACCGGGTCCTGGAGCTGGATTTTTTTGGAGGCAGGTTTCAAAGAGGCTCCATCACGGCAGAGGCCGATATCCATTGTGACGCCTGGTTTCTCACCTGCCATTTCATCGACGACATGGTGATGCCGGGCACCCTGATGTATGAATGCTGCGCCCATGCCCTGAGAATTTTCACCCAGCGCCTGGGATGGGTCACAGACAACAACACGGCATATTACGATGTGATCCCGGGGCTCGAGAGCGACTTGAAATGCCGGGGGCCTGTTACCCCCACCACCCGGAAAGCCGGCTATTATATCGAAATCAAGGAGATGGGCTTTGCCCCGGACCCCTATGTGATTGCCGATGCCCACATGTTTTCCGACGACCACAGGATTGTGCTTTACAAAAATATGGGACTGACCGTTTCAGGGCTCTCCCGTGAAGATATGGAAAGAATTCGGAGATAATCCATGAACTACTCAAAGGTATATATCGATCAGATCAGTTATGAACTTGCCCCCAATGTTGTGACCACCGATGACATCGAAGCACAACTGAAACCGTTCTATGAGAGCACCGGGTTTAAACCGGGCCAGCTGGAAACCATCACCGGCATCCGGGAGCGGCGGTTCTGGGATGCGGACCACACTTTGGCCGAAGGATCTGCCAGGGCCGGCAAAAAAGCCCTGGAGGCTTCAAACCTCTTTCCGGACCAGATCGGCGCCCTGGTTTTCTGCGGTGTGGGGCGGGACGGATTTGAGCCGGCAACGGCCTGTGCCGTAGCCGATGCCCTGAAAATCGGCTCCCGGGCCCATGTGTATGATGTCTCCAATGCCTGCCTCGGGGTGATCACCGGCATGGTTCAGGTGGCCAACGAGATCGAACTTGGCAACATCCGGGCAGGCCTTGTGGTCTCCTCGGAAACGGCAAGGCAGATCGTCGACGCCACCATCAGGGAGATCAACGAGAAGAAGAGCGTTGAGTTCTACAAGAAAACCATTGCCACCATGACAGGAGGGTCCGGAGCCGTGGCGGTGCTTCTCACCGACGGCTCCTTTGACACCGATGAACCGGGGCACAAAATCCGGGGCGGGGTTGTTCAGCACGCCAGCGAGCACCACAATCTATGCCGCTGGACCTTCCGGGAAAAGGGGATGCCAACGGATTCGAAAATCCAGATGAGAACCGATGCCCAGGCCGTGCTCGAACACGGTTTGGTTTTGGCCCAAAAAACCTTCAAACGGTTCCGGTCGGAACTTGACCTTGCCCATGACAAGCCGGACAAATTCATCTGCCACCAGGTGGGCTCCACCCACCAGATGATGTTCCACAAAGCCATGGACATCGACCCGGCCAGGGACTTTGCCACCTACCCCTATCTTGGCAACATCGGTACGGTATCCCTGCCCATCACCGCTGCCATTGCCGATGAGAGGGGATTTCTGGAAAGAAAAGACCATGTGGGATTCCTCGGCATCGGTTCCGGCTTGAACTGCCTGATGCTGGACATCGAGTGGTAGGGAATCCATTTAACCCTGGACATGACAACACGGAAAATCACATATTGCAAGCTAACTCACGCTTCTGACGGTCATACATACCAACATTAAAGTAAGGCCGTGCCTGCTAAAGCAAAACTCATATCCCAAACCTAAAGGATTGGGTTGCAAGGCCCAAGGGCCTCGGTTGCACGGCCTAAAGGCCTATAATATGATTCGACTGATAAACAAAAAAATCACCTCCACCAGGGGGTTTGACCATCTTTACAATTTCAACTCCCGTTATGTTTCGATCAACGGTCACAAGCTTCATTACCTGGACCAGGGGGAGGGAAAACCGGTGCTTATGCTCCACGGCAACCCCACCTGGTCCTTCTATTTCCGAAACCTGGTAACAGCGCTTTCCGGTCAGTACCGAACCATAGTTCCGGACCACATGGGATGCGGGTTTTCCGACAAACCGGACACAAGCCGTTACGACTACACCCTGGCCAGCCGGGTCAAGGACCTCGAAGCCCTTGTTGAACACCTGGACCTTACCGAAAAGATCACCCTGGTGGTCCACGACTGGGGGGGGATGATCGGCATGGCCTTTGCCCTGGCCCACCTGGACCGGATCGAAAAGATTGTCATCACCAACACCTCGGGATTCCTCCTGCCCCGGAGCAAACGGTTTCCCCTGCGGCTGGGGCTGATAAAACACCTCAAACCCCTTGCCGTTCCCGGGGTGCTGGGGCTGAACCTCTTTTCCAAAAGCGCCCTTTTCATGGCTGCCGCAACACGGCTTGGCAAGGATGTCAAAGCAGGGCTGACAGCTCCTTACAATTCGTGGAAAAACAGGATCGCCACCCTGAAATTTGTCGAGGATATCCCCCTCTCTCCCAGGGACCGCTCCTACAAACAGGTCAAGGAGGTTGATGACAACCTGTGGAAACTTGACGGCATTCCCATGCTGATCCTCTGGGGAGCACAGGACTTTGTCTTTGACCTGACGTTTCTCGATGAGTGGAAGGCACGGTTTCCCCATGCCGGTGTTCATTTGTTTGAAGATGCCGGCCATTATCTGTTCGAGGACAAACCCCAAAAAACAGCAGAGTTGATCCGGGATTTCCTCCACTCCCCTTCCCGATGATTTTTTAAGAAAGCCATCAGCCTTCAGTACTCAGTTATCAGTCAATTCCTGCTGGCTGATGTCTTTCTTGCTTTGTTGTGTCCGCAAGGACATGGGGTTTTTTATATGAAAGTCGTGTTGCGTCGGCAGCCGATTCGGGGTTTTGCCGTACGCTCATTCTTGCAGCCCGTGCATGGGCTGCTCCGAGGTGAGCGGTAGCTGTGAGCACGGATGCTCTAAACAGCTGCCGCTCACCTCGGAGCAGCCCATGGACGGGCTGCGAGAATGAGCGGAGGGCAATACCCCGAATCGGCTGCCGGCGCAACACGACTTTCATATAAAACGACCATGACCAGCGTGCCCACAACAAAGGTGGGAACGGTATTGCGCCGCCCCCAGCGGATTGCCCCGGCCTCCACGAGAACGTCGGAGG
>JAWOGI010000166.1:0-4346 GCA_046496975.1 Desulfobacteraceae bacterium
GCTCCTCCGGCATGGATGTGATCTATCACCACTTCCATGCCGTCATTTTTCTCCATGATCACATGGACCTTGCCTTCAATGATGAGAAACACCGTCTCTCCCACATCCCCCTGCTGAATCACCCGCCTCTCTGCAGGATAATCCAGCTCTTTTGTGACAGTTGCAATGGCGGCAAGTTCTGCAGCGCTCAAGCCGGAGAAAATTTCGATCTCTTTTAGAAGCAGTATCTTCTCACCCAGAGCGATCTGTTGGGATTCGATTTCTTTTCCGGTCTGGTCGGCGGCATGGATTCTTTGGTCTACCATTTTACTCTCCTTGACAATCTCTTTTTGGTCCGAGTTTTTCAGTTCATGGAGGGTTTCGTTTCCTTCAACAAAAGAGGGGGTCTCAAGGGCAAGCCCCAGACCGAGCACAACATCAACCCAGTCCTGGGAGGAGACCAGCCTTGCAAACACCTCTTTTCCATCTTTTGAAAACCCGGGGATGGAAATCAGCCCTTTTGCTTCTGCCAGGGCCGTGGCTGGAGTGGGGCTCTCCAGAAGGGGAAGCATGGTGTTAAAGGTCTTACGGTCCAGGATATCATTGAGCAGTTCGATGGCATTGGCCCTCTGGCGGGTGTCAGAGGAAAAGATGCCCCGCCAGGCCATTTTCATTTTTCCAGTCTGGTCGTGGAGGGCGAGTACCCGGACGATATTTTCAATTACCAGCTCTTTTTTCTCGAGCAGATGTTCCACGGCAAGATCTGACATGTTTCCCCCGGGCAGATGACCAAGGGCCTGGGCCATGGCAAGGTGGTCATAGCAGGTTTTTAAATTTTCCCTGGCAAAGAGCAATACGTCAAACTCTTTGATGTCAAGGGTTTCGAGAAGCTTGAAGATCCCTTTGCGGATTCTGGAATTGGGCAGCCCCAGAGATTCCACCAGAAGTTTGTGGTTTTGAAAGGCGGCGGACTCTATTTTCTCCATGGCCGCATCCCGGACGACATCGGACTTGTCGCCAAGGCGCAGAACCGCCTTTTCCAGGGAAGGATCATCCTCGATCTCCAAAACGTCCAGGGCAGCCAGCCTGATCTCTTCTCTCCCATGGGAAAGAAAGCTGCCGATGACCCGGTTCAGCTCCCTGGCCTTTAGACGCCGCAGGGCAATGAGGATATCCGGTATGATGGGATCGATATTTTCCCGGGAGAGCATGGCCAGGAGGGTGGGGATGTATTGCCTCTTTCTGCTCAGCCCTGCGCTGATCACTCCGGACTGCTGCTGTTCCATGGTTTGAGAGCCAAGCCAGCCGTCGATCATGTGCCGGTGGTGGTCCGGGCTTCGAAAGTAGAGACAGGCCGCTGCAAATCCCCGGACAACAGGATGATCGCTGTTGATATACGGAGAAAGGTCTATTGTTTTTGCCGCCTCGAAGCCGTGCCGGGCGATCCGCTTGAGGATGGCGATGGAGAGCTCATGTTTTTTGGGATCCAGCAGCGGAACAAGCTTCTCCATGGCTTCAAACTCCTTTGAGATCATCTTTATCAGGGCCACCTGGGTTGCTTCGTCCTGGTTGTCAAGGTTCTCCAGGATCAGCCGGTCAAGATTGCCGGACAAGAAGTTCTGCAGAAGTTTTGCGTACCACACCGCATCTTCGCCCCGGGCGGCCAAAAAGGAACGTTCCAGATCGGACAGGGTCTTCTCCTGGTTAAAGATCTGTTTCAGCTCTCTGTTGTCAAAACTCTTGATGTCCAGAAAATTTTTGGAGATCAAATCCAGCAGGATCGCCGAGTATTTCCATTTGAGCACAAAGGGGGCCGCAGCCCAGGCAATCATAAAGGGGAGGGCCACCAGGGTGAGGTAGCGCGGATGAAACAGGGGGGCTGACAGGAGGATCAGGGTAGAGCCGGTGAAGAGGGCCGCCCTGACAACGGTTCCCCGCAAAAACGGCCGGATCATTTTCCGGTAGGATTCAGGGAAGAGGCCGATGAGAATCGAGTTTGCCGGCATATTGATGGTGGTCCGGATAATATTGGTGGACATCCTGGCATACATGGCGGAGAAGAGATCAAACCGGAACATGAAGGCAAACAGGGCCACCATATAGTTGAAGGGGTGAAACATCAGGGCCACGGGAAGCCCCCACCTGCCGTAGATCCTCCCCACAAAGAGCAGGATGAACAGGCTGACGGTGTAAAGCCCACCCCGGAAATAACCGAAGAACTCGATCATGGCCGCTTCCGATGCAAACTGATCATTCACTGCATAGCTGAACTGGTAGTTGATGATGGGAATCACCACATTGGGCATGAAGGTGAGGACCAGAACGATTTTTATGAGAAGAGATTCCTTGATCAGGGGAAGAACCTTGTTCACTTCGTCCTTAAAAGAGGGCCTTTTTTCCGTTGTTTTTCCTGTTTTTTCGCCAAAGACAAGGAGGGGATAGCTTGTTCCCATCAATTCTACCAGGACCGCGCCGGCAAGGGTGGTGAAAAAATAGAGGTAGAGCAGGTTGTCCAGGTTGAAGGTTTTTGCAAAGTACGGGGTGAAGAGGCTGCCGAGAATAAGGCCGACAACCCCGCCGGCGGTCAAAAGGGGAAAGAGGCGTTTGGACTGCCTGGTGTTGAAAAGGTCATTGCAGAGATTCCAGAACAGCATGGCCTGGAGCAGCTCAAACTGGCTTTTCAGCATGAAGAGAAGGGGGTACAACAGCTCAAATCCAAAGGGGATGAGCAGCCGGATGGCGGTGACCAGGAGGCCGGAAAAGAGAAACAGAGAGGTTAGAAGCCTGGCTCCGGACATTTTGCTCAGCAGCGCAGTGAGGATGCCGGTGACCAGAAAGGTGGCAACGGCGTTGAGCATGTTGACAACGGGGATGTATTCAACCCCGAACCGTTTTAAAAATGCCGTTTCCGCATAGTTGTTAAGAACAATGCCCGAACTTCTGATGATAAACAGCAGGCCCGCCGTCCAGAGCAGAAGGGAAATCTCCTCTTCGTATATTTTTAAGAGAGCAAGGAGTTTCGCCTGCATCAATCTTCCTCAAGGACCAGCCTGAACCCGGTTGTCTTGAATTTTGAGCCTGGATGGCCATAGGTACGGTTGGCGCTTCTCAGGTACTGGCCGTATTTATACCAGCTCCCCCCCCGCCTGACCCTGCTGTTGGACTGGTTCTCCGGGCTGCCTTTGACCTCGTAGCTTCCGTAGCGGTCGGAACACCACTCCCAGACGTTGCCGTGCATGTCATAGAGCCCCCAGGGGTTTGGGGGGAACATCTTCACCGGTGCCGGCTGGTCCGGGGCAATATCTTTTAACTCGTAGAAGTCGACACATCCGGCCTCTTTTTTGGTGTTGTTGGCAAACATGGCCTTGGAGCAGTCAATCTGGTTCCCCCAGCTGTAAGCCGTTTGGGTGCCGGCCCGGCAGGCATACTCCCACTCGGCCTCGGTGGGCAGCCGGCAGGTATCCTTTTGGGTTTTGTTCAGTTCCCTGATAAACTCCAGGCAGTCATAATAGGAGACCCTTGTCACCGGCATATTTTCTGTTCCCTTTTTTTGGGCAAGCCAGCTGGTGCCCATGACGGCTCGCCACTGCCCCACGGTCACTTCCGTTGACTGGATGTAGAACGCCTTTTCCATGGTGACGGTGTGGAGGATTTCGTCGGAATCGCGGAAGGGTTCTGTTTCAGGGCTTCCCATCTCAAAGGACCCGGGCGCTATGCGAACAAAGGTCATCCCCAGGTGGTTGGTGATGGGTTCATCCCGGCTGTTTCCCTGATCTGACAGAGCCGGTGGCAAACCGGAAAAGAGAACAAGAAGCAGGGCTGCCAGGGGTGCGTAAATGCTTTGACGATTGGAGAGTGCCATAATAATTGCCTTTTCTTGAATCAAAGGGATAAAACAGAGGCCCTGAAGGTTTGGGCTTCTGCTTTATTGCAATACAAATTCACTGTCTTGTCAAGCAAAAAGCGGCCTCTTGGATCACAGCCCAGGGAAATTGAAATGATCCCCCAAGTATCCTTGGATTTTCTGACTGCAACGGTGAGGGGTTGCGTTCTTCATATGATTGGGGTATTGTCAACTATATACAATTTTTACAACAGCCATGGGCAGCGTGCTCACAACAAAGGTATGGTCGTAGACGCGGAGCCAACAGTATTGCGCCGCCCCCAGCACATGGCCCCGCCCTCCACGAGAACGTCGGAGGCCGGGACCATCCGCTGGGCGCTCTGACTCGGTTGTTTCATATAACGGCCATGAGCAGCGTGCTCACAACAAAGGTAGGGTCGTAGACGCGGAGCCAAGCCGAATTAGAGGCAGCCGGTCCGGGTTTTGCCCGTAGCGGTTTTGAGCGGTAGCTGTGAGCATGGAT
>JAWOGI010000245.1:0-9473 GCA_046496975.1 Desulfobacteraceae bacterium
CCAGTCAGTCATAGTGACTCTTTCCGATCCTGAAGCCATCCTGATTCTGGTTGCTATAATCCGGGAACACGGGATTTCGGCTGAAGAGATTGCGGGCCTGCCGGAAGTCAAAAAAAGCAAGATCAAGCTGTCCACTATCCAAAGTTTTATGGCGTATCACGGCCTGTTAAAAAAAACGCCGGATTCCAGGCTTTAAAGACGGTAGCTTGGGCTTTGGGGCCTGCCCCCACCCCACAAGTTAATGGATTTGGCCGACGTTATGGTCAAGCCGTAATTTTCGGGGCTTAAAAGCGGTCAGTTCGGAGGGAACCACGACACTCTGGCTTTTCAGCATCATCAGCCGGTTGAGGTAGGCGGCGCCGGTCATGATGTTCAGGGCGACATCCACCACCCTGCGGTTGTTCACCCCTTCCAGGAACGACCCCTTTACCCAGCTGTTGAAGGCCCCCATGCAGGGGCCGCACCAGATCTGGTAGTCCAGTTTTCTCTCATTGTCGCCGCTGTTGGACCATTTGGAGGCAAGGCCCAGGTACCAGCGGAACACCAGGGCCATCTTCTTTTTCGGGCTTTCTTGGGCCCTTTCAAGCTGTCCCGGGTCCCGTTCCCGGAAAAACGCCACGGTCTCCTGCCACACCGAATCAATGGGTTTTCTGAAAATCTGCTTTTCGAGTTTTTCCATCTCTTCTTGGGGGATCTCTTCCAGGGAGCTGTGATTGGTGTAAAGATCGTACAATTTCTGGGCCCGCATGGGAAAAAATGTGCCCCGCTTCAGCACCTGGAGCTTGACCCCCATTTCAAACATGTCAGACGCCGGGGCCATGGCCGTATCGGCCATATCCGCCTGGGCCAGCAGGTTGCGGGTGTGCTCGCTGGCATTGGCCTCCACGCAGGCCTGGTTGACGGAGCCTGTGACAACATAGGCCGCCCCCATGGCAAACGCGGCAAAGGCCGCCTCAGGGGTGGCAATGCCCCCGGCAGCCCCCACCCGGACGGTTTTTTCATACGCTTCCTGCTCCTGGACCCTGTTTCTCAGGGCGATCACAGAGGAGAGCAGGGAAACCAGGGGCCGGTTGTCGGTATGCCCCCCGGAATCCGCCTCAACGGTGATATCGTCGGCCATGGGCACCCGGGCGGCAAGGGCTGCCTGCTCCCTGGTGACAAGGCCTTCATCTACAAGCTGGGCAACGATTTTCTTTGGCGGCGGCGCAAGAAACCGGGCAGCCACCTCGTTTCTCGATATTTTTGCCATCACCCGGTTATTTATAACCACCCCGCCGTCATCATCTTCTGAAAGACCGGCCACCCGGTAGTAAACGATGTTCCGGGTAAGGTTGATAAACGCCGCCGCTTCAACGCAGCGAACACCGTATTGCAGGTAGAGGCCTACCACATCCCGCTCAATGGCCGGTTCACTGGGGCTGTGAATCAGGTTAAAGGCATAGGGCCCGTCGGGCAGGGCCTCCTGGATGGCGACAATGGCCCGTTCAACCCTTGATGGAACCAGCCCGCCGGCGCCGAAGGATGCGAGAAACCCTGCCCTGCCCATGGCAATGACCATGGCTTCCGAGGCAATGCCGTTGGCCATGGCACCTGTGGCGTAGCAATACCTGATCCCGTGGTCCCGCTTAAATCCCGGATCACCCAGGTGCTGAGCGGTAAACGCCGGGGCCCAGGCCACAGCGTCAAGACCGCTGTCCGGCGTTTCCTTGGCGGAAGCGCTGCCTATCCCCAGACCTTCCTCCTGTTCAACGATAAAACAAGGTGTTTCAAGATCCAGCAACCTTGATTTTATACCACCATCATCAAAGGCAACCCCCTTCCGATCCACCTTGACATTCAATCCCTGATCGGTAAATGGCTCTGCCAGACGAAGTTTACTACTGCTCATAATATTTTCCTTAAATCAGCTTTTTTGCAAGATCAAACCGGACCACTGCTTGTCATCTTTTCGCCAGACAGGGGTAAACCCGCTTCTGGAAAAAATTTCGACAAAATTTGCAGTTTCCCAGGTGCGGATGCCGGAAATTATCAGAACCGACTCCTCCCGGGTGACGTCGAGAAACAGGGGCAGCAGCCCTTTCAGGGTGGGAAATCTCAGATTGGCACAGATCAGATCAAAGGGTCCTTGCCCCCTTTCCAGGGGGGAACCTGTCACCGTTATTTGGGCTTCAAGCCTGTTGTGAAACACATTGTGTGTCGCCTCGGAGACCGCATTGGGGTCCGTGTCCAAAGCCAGGCACCGGGAGGCGCCGGCCTTGATGGCGGCAATGGCGAGCACCCCGGACCCTGTGCCGATATCAGCGGCGGTGATGGGTTTATCGGGGGTGAGCAGCTGCTGCTGAAAAAAAAGAGTTTCCATGGCAGCAAGGGAAAGCCGTGTGGTGGGATGCCTCCCCGATCCAAAGGAAACCCCCTGTTCCAAAAGGATTTCACCATCTTTGGTCTCCCTGCCGGCACCGGCATGGAAGGGTTTCAAGGTAAAATGGTCTGTCACCTTGACAGGTTTTGCAAAAGAGAGTTCCAGGTAGGTGGTGCCAAAGGTATAATAATACGCGATCTCGCCTCTGTCGGTGAGGTGCCGCAGCACAGCCCTTGCCTGCCGGGAGGAGAGGCCGGTCCTGGAAGCGAGTTCTTGTGCCACCACCCCGGGAGCCATTGCAGTTTCGGCTCCGGCCAGGATATCCAGCACAATTTTTTCACTGCCATCGGCCATGTTTATCCGGTTTTGCCTCTCCTGCTCTTCTGTAAAAAGGGGTGATACCGATCCCGGGCATGGGGTTACGGTTTTACCCCTTCTTTCTTTATGAGGGTTTCATACCACACGGCAAATTCAAACATCCCCTTGACCTTTTCGTCTTCGTTGACAACCCCCAAAGCCATCTCCAGGGCCCCCTGGGCAAATGCACTGGAATACCCCTGCTCACCGGACTGCTGGAGGAACTCGCTGACCAGCTGCTGGGTAGTGCGCTTGGACTTGTCCCTGCGAATGTCAATGGGATCCTTGGGGGTCTGGATGGGGTCCCAGTTGTCATAACCGATCTTCATGATCTGCTTCTGGCCCCTCTTGCCCATGGCGTCAAAAATCGCTTTTTTCTTTGCCGCTATCTCCTGGGGAGTAAAAGATTCCATGGCTACACCTCCACCCCGAGATACTCTTCATTGTAATTGGTGATCAGGGCCGTGGAGACCGGCACCAGCATCTCGCACATCTTGACATGCCTGGAGTTGATGGCCTTGGTGAACTCGGCGGAAATCAGCTGAAGCTGGGAGTAGATGGTGTCCATGTTCACCGTTGGGTAGCTTTTGCCCTCTTCAAAATTGGTTCTACCGCAGATGTGGCTCATGCCGGCGCTGGAGGTGGGGATGCCGTAGAGGCGGCAGGTGATGGGTCGGGCCTCGTAGAGCATGCAGAGGTCGTCCGAACCGAGCAGGGGGCACCGGACCCGTTTGGCGGCCATCATGCCGAGGACATCCACTTCGTTTTTTCCCTTTTTTGTCTCCTGGTAGGCCTCTTTTTTCATTTTGTACAGAGACCGGTCGATCTTGGCCGCTTCATCGATGAGCTCAAGTTTTTTCGAACCTGAGAACTTCTCATTGAACTTGTGGTTGATATAAACCGCTTCGATGATGGTAAGGTCAAAAATCGCGTAACAGCAGTCAGAACACTTTTCCCTGCAGAACACTTCCCTGGGATAATCGTTTTTCACCTTGTCAAATACACCGTCCACCATTGAGACAACTGCCTCATATTTTGCAAAATGCTCTTTAAAGTCCAAAGCCATTGTATTAAATCCTCTATTTGCCTATACAGAAATTTTTAAAAATTGTGTCAAGGATATCGATCCCGGCGGTATCGCCGGTAATCTGCCCAAGGTAATCAGCTCCGTTTCTGATATCAATGGCCAGGGTCTCCTCTTCCAGGTTGGTTTCCAGGCCGTGTTTTGCATTATTGAGACACTTAACGGCCCGTTCAAGGGCAAGCTTGTGCCGTAAATTGGGCACAATGGAAGAGGTGTTCTCAAGATTCTGCACCGTCTCCCGGGTTATCATCTTTCTCAACTCGTCTATCCCACGGTTCTCAAGGGCGGAAATCCCTATCCAGGGGATGGTTTCAAAGGTTTCCGGCAGTGCCGGTACGTCATCGGTCTTTAAAAGGTCTGTCTTGTTGATGACCACAATAACCTTTTTGCCCGGCGGAACCACAGAAACGAACTCTTTTTCAAAATTAACAGTTCCGGCCTCTTTCATGAAAAGGACCAGATCGGCTTCCTGGATATGGGTCTTGGCCTTTTCAATGCCGATTTTCTCCACAAGATCGTCGGTCTGGTGCATGCCTGCGGTATCCGAAATCACAAAGGGAAGTCCGTTGATGTTGACGTTATCCTCGATCAAATCCCGTGTGGTGCCGGGCACAGATGTGACAATGGCACGTTCCGTTTCGAGAAGGCGGTTCATCAGACTTGACTTTCCCACATTGGGGGCTCCGCAGATGACCAGTTTCACACCATCCCGCAAAAAATGGGCATCCTCGTATTGCCGAATGGCCTTCCGGCACAAGGCGATCACCCTCTCCAGGGTGGCAGCGCCCTGGTCACAGGAGATGAGCTGTTCCGTTTCATCGGGAAAATCGATGGCCGATTCCACCTGGGCCAGAAAATCGATGAGCCGGGTTCTGGCGTCTTCAATGAGCACCCTGAGGGCCCCGGTATTCTGGGATGCGGCAATTTTCAAGGAGCCGGCGGTTCTGGCGTTGATGATATCTGCCACCGCTTCGGCCTGGGTCAGATCGATCCTGTTGTTGAGAAAGGCCCGTTTGGTGAACTCCCCGGGCTCGGCAAGCCTTGCCCCTTTGAGCAGCACCTGGTTGAGAATGGTCTTCATGACAAAAGAGCCCGAATGGGACTGTATCTCCACAACATCTTCCGCGGTATAGGATCTGGGGGCCAGCATGGCAACCAGCATCACCTCGTCAATGACAAACCCCGATGCCGCCTCGAAGATGTACCCGTGCACCATCCGGTGGGATTCCAGGAAGAGGTTCTCTTTTGCTCTACTGTCACTTCTCCCGAACAGCCCTGACACCACCTTGAGGGCGTCGGGGCCGGAAATTCGAACGATACCGATGCCGCCGCTCCCCGGGGGGGTTGCAATTGCCGCTATGGTCTCCTGGGTCATGGTCGCTATTTTCTCGAGGCCCTTTTCTTTTTCGCTGCCCCCTGCTTGGGAAAAATAACCAGCCGCCGGTAGTATCCATCCCCCATGCTCTGGGTCCTCACCTTGAAATCTTCCTTCAATGCCAGATGGACAATCCGCCTGTCCTGGGCGGTCATCTGGTTGATGGTTGCCGGTTTGCCGGTCTTTTTCGCCTTGTCCGCCATTTTAAAGGCAAGGGCTTTCAAATTGGCTGTCCGGGTCTCCATATACCCTTCAATATCGATTTTCAACCTCACCCTGGAGTCGCTCTTCCGGTTGATGATCTTGTCCGTAAGAAACTGCATGGCTTCCAGGGTCTGGCCCCTTCGTCCGATGAGAACTCCGGAATTGCCACCGTTGACCCGCAACAGTAGCTTGTCCTGGTCAGACTCGGCCGTAACAGTGGCCTCCTCGGTGATGAGATCGATCATCTTCTGAAGGGTTGCCTTGCCAAGGGCAATGGCCTCTTCAGGCACATCAACGGGCTCCTCGTCCCGATAGGAAGGGGGAAACCCTTCGTCCCTGTCCACTGCAACCCTGACGGGCACCTCTTCCTCACCGGCCTCTGTCTCTCCGCCAAGGAGAACATTTTCGGATTCGAGTTCGAGTTCTGGTGCTGATTCGGGTTCGGGTTCGGGTTCGGGTTTGACTACGGGTTCGACTACGGGTTCGACTACGGGTTCGGGTTCGGGTTCATTTCTCCCGGTTTGGTCAGTTGTTTTCATCTCTGGTTTTGAAGGCTCGGCCGGTTTGGTCGCTGCCTGTGCAGCAGGTGCCCCATGTTCTGTTTCAACGGGTTTGGACGCTGGTTCTCCAGCGGGTTCACCGTTTTTGGATTTTTCTGGTGCTGGTTTTGCTCCTTCACCGGATTCCCCGTTTTCGGTCTGCCCTGGTGTTGATGTTGGTTTTGGTTTTGCCCCTCCAGCGGGTTTAGACGGTTTTGTTTCGGGCTGTTTCGGTGCCTGCGGTTTCTCTACACTCTTTTTTGCCTCTTTATTCTCCCCAAAGGCCTCATCCACGATGGACATCACACCGTCCATATCCGTGGTATCGGCTTTTTTGTTGTTTTTCCCGGCATCCCCTTTTTTTTCAGGAAGGGTGACCCGTATCCTGGCCTTTTTCATTCCAACAATGCCGAAAATTCCCGATGAACCGGAAGAGATGATATCGTATTTCAGATTTTTCCTGGTTAAACTCAACAGAGAACAGGCGTTGTCAATTGCCTGGTCAACATTTTTACCCTCAAATTCCTGAGTCTGTTTCATAATACCTCCATGGTTAGGCGAGTTTCTTTTGAATGTAGTACTGCTGACTGATGGATAGTATATTGTTGACAAGCCAGTAAAGGACAAGCCCTGCAGGAAAATTGATAAAGATGAAGGTCATGAACACGGGCAACAGCATCATCATTTTTGCCTGGGTGGGGTCACCGGTGGACGGAGCCATCTTCTGCTGCAGAAACATGGTGGCCCCCATGACAATGGTTAAAACAGGAATGCCGGCAGGTGCCTGCATAAAAGGAATGGCAACATCAAAATGAAACAGCCGGTCCGGTGCAGAAAGATCGGTTATCCACCCCATGAAAGGAGCGTGGCGCAGCTCAATGGCCTCGTAGAGCATCCTGTAGAGGGCCAGAAAGATCGGCATCTGAACCACCATGGGAAGACACCCGCTCATGGGATTGACCTTGTACGTTTTGTAAAGGCCCATCACCTCTGCGTTCATCTTCTGCTTGTCATCTTTATATTTTTCCCTTATCTCCATCATCAGCGGCTGAATTTTCTTCATGTCGTTCATGGACTTGTAACTTTTTGTTCCAAGGGGCCAGAAGATAAGTTTTATCAGAATTGTTAAAAGGATAATGGCAACCCCGTAATTGGGGAGAATGTCATGGATGAGGTTCATGGCAATGAGGCAGGGCTTGGCCAGGATATCAAACCAGCCGAAATTGACGACCTCTTTGAGATTGTACCCGTAATCCCCAAGCACTTTCAAGCTCTTGGGGCCCATGAAAAACTTGAACGAGTGCTGGACCTTCTTGCCAGGGTCCAGGCGATCCATGGCCTTTACATACGTTGCTGTCACCACGGGCTTGTCATAGGAGAGTTTGACCTTGGCAGGCGAGGGGGTTTCAGGAACAATGCACGAGATGAAATAGCGGTCAGCAACCCCTGCAAAACTCACATCACCGAGATAAGTGTCCTTGTCCTCGATGTCATCGGCATCGATCTCCATGAGCTCGTCATTGAGAAAAAAGGTGGGGCCTTCAAAGGCAAATCTCGAGGCATCCTCATCAATGGCACCGGGAACGGTAATCTCCAGGGCGTCGTTGAAGGGCATGCCGGAGCCGTTCTTGATGACAAAGTCAAGATCGATGAGGTAGGTGGACGCCGAAAAGGTGTAGATCTTTTCAAACACAATGCCGTAGGAAGATTCCCATGAAAAGGTGACGCTTTTTTCACCGTTTCTCAGGTTAAAGCGGTCTGCTTCCTCCTCAAGGGTAAAGAGAGCATTCTCAAGACCTGGAATGCTTTTTCCTTCGGTATCAAAACCAAACATCCCCCTGGAAGACTTCTGGTTTACCAGCTCCTTGAGAGGAGACCCTTTGTCGGCTGTTTCATGGTAATCGTTGAGGGTGAGACTTGTCACCTCAGCACGGTGTTCGGCTATCCTGATGTTGTACAGAGGCGTTGACAAAGAGAAGGTGCGGGCATCCACAGGGGGCTCCGGCAGATCTTTTTTTCCTGAAGCGGACCCGGGATCTGCCTCCGCTGCTGTTTCAGGGGTATAATCGGCCACCTGGCTGCCGGCATCGGTTTTTTTGTTTCCAGCGACCGGCTCCTGCTGGTCTGTTGCTGTCTGCTGGTTTGTAATGGTCGGTTTATCAACAAAGAGTGTATTCCACCCTATAATAACAACTATTGAAAGAATAATAGCTATAAAAAGCCTTTTCTGTTCTTCCATCTTTTCTCCTGGTGATGAATAAATTCCGTTTAATCCAGATCACACAAAAAAAGAGGAAAGAAGTATCGCTTAAAAAATCAAGTTTTGGGAACAGGGTCAAAGCCTCCAGGGTGGAACGGATGACATTTTAATACTCTTTTTATTGAAAGCAAAGCCCCTTTCACGCTGCCGTGAACCGTCACAGCCTCCAGGGCATAATGGGAACATGATGGATAAAAACGGCATGATGATATTATAAAAGGCGATATGCAGCACTGGTACACCCTGATAAATATGATTAATACCTGTTTCATCATCATACCCTTGTAATCTTTTCAAAAAGCCTGTCAAGTTCAGCTGTGACCTCGTTAAAGGTCAGAGCATCTGCATTTTTTTTTGCTATGATATTAATATCCCGGTTTCCTGGTATTGTCTCTTTTCTGTTTCGATAGTACTCTCTGACAACACGCTTGATTCTGTTGCGTACTACTGCTTTCCCGACCTTTTTTGATACAGTAATGCCAATTCGGTTGTTCCCGGCCTCTCCCTGGCGGAAAATGGCCAGGAAACACCTGGTTCCACATTTTTTTTCCGATCTGGACAATTGTAAAAACTGGCTTCTTTTCAAGAGCCTGTGTGTCTTGGGGAATGAATAACCCAAACGTTAAAACCTTTTTTTAAGCAGACAGTTTTTTCCGCCCCTTTGCCCTTCTGGCGTTCACAATACGCCGTCCTGCTGCGGTGGACATTCTTTTCAAAAACCCGTGTTTTCTTGATCTCTTGCGCCTGCTTGGCTGAAATGTTCTTTTCATAATAAATAAAAATCCTTAAAAATAGATAAAAAACGAAAGTTTGATTGTACCTGCAATACCAGCGGCCTGTACAGCCAGGCCTGGAACCAAAACCCTGGGGCAGTCGTTTAAAGGACAAAACCGCCGGAGCCACCTGAAAACATAGACGGTTCCCCCTGACAATCCCTTACAAATCTGCCATAATAAACACTGCATTTTACTTTATTATGGGTTTGGTGTCAAGTTTCAAATTCATGGACAGCAATTCTAATTATGGCCTTAATTTTACCTGTGAGGGGTCAGGCCTGCGTTATTGTCATTATCTACGGCGTTTTTGGGATTATACTGGATAGGACAGATAATGACAATAACGCAGGCCTGACCCCGTTGGTCCCTGACCCCGTTGGTCCCGAATTGCTGTTCATGAATTATTTCACCAGAGTCTCAAAAATGTGGTACTCTTCCAGATGGTAGTGGGGTTCCGGATAGACCACAATTGCGCTGCCGATGCGGTTTTCCAGAGAAGAGATGAGCCGCTTCTCCTCC
>JAWOGI010000268.1:0-3904 GCA_046496975.1 Desulfobacteraceae bacterium
GTAAGGGATCTCACCCCTGCAAAGGACGATCCGATGGCCATGGTCACCGCAGCGATCTCATCTTCCGCCTGCTCCACCACAATGGGCAGGTGGTCGGTATAGGGTGCTGCGCTGGCAAAGATGCCCGTGGCAGGGCTCATGGGATAAAAGGAAAAAAAACGGCAGTTGGAGGCCAGGGCCCCAAGTGCCGCGGCATCTGCCCCGGTCATGATCACCCTGTCGTCGGCAGCGTCTTGAAAGGGCAGCGGGGTATGAAAAACGATCTTTTCTCCCTTTTCATACCCGGCCTTTGCCGCGGCCATGTTCAGCGCCAGCACCTTTTCCCCTTTTTTTGAAAACTGCTCGGTGATCTCTTTTTCAAGCCGCTCCAGGGGGGAACCGAGAATGGAGAGCAGAAGACCCGCTGCAACGGTGTTAGATGCGATCCGGCCCCCGGCCTCCCTGGCAATATTGTCAAGGGAGATGGGGTACCTGTTCGAATCACCGCTCTCCTTCTCTTCGGTATTGACCAGAGCGATTCCCTTGCCGGCCAGGTTGTCCATGTCCAGGTCAGCGGTTTTGGCATCGATGGCCACCAGGATGTCCGGTACAAGGGAGGGGGCCAGCAATGGGCGATCACTGATTCTTATGCTGGTAAAACTGTATCCCCCTCTTATCCTCGATTCAAAATCGTTCACCGCGAAGATGAACAGGCCCGACCGGTGGCATACATTGGAAAGGAGGGACCCGATGGTCTGTATTCCCTGCCCTGCTTCCCCGGCGATTTTCACTGTAACGTCCGTTGCCATAGAGATTCTCCTTCATAATTGGGGTCAGAGTAAAATTAATTATCATGGCGTCAAGTAAGGGCTTGGTCATAACATCGGCCACCCTGAGGTGGGGTCAGGCTTTCGTTATTAACATTATCGTGTTCTTTATGGTTTGACTGCGCTTTTCCGTCCGATAACGTCAATAACAAAAGCCTGACCCCGTTGGCCCGAAAGCCTGACCCCGTTGGCCCGCCAAATGTGACAAGTGGCCGATGTTATGACCAAGCCCTCAAGTAAACCCGAAGCATTGGAAAAGGGGGGATGTAAGGCCAAGAAATTCATGCTAAATTTTTACATCTGTCATATTTGGTCATAACGAGGTCTGAATTTGTAGAATAATACAATGTTTAATTTTACTCTGACCCCATTTATTCTGTGATGCCGCACCACCTGGCGGCAAAAAGGGCATAGGTCTTTGCCGTGTGGATCACCGAGTCTATGTTTACCCTTTCGTTGGCTCCGTGGATGTTTTCCGCTGCGGGACCAAAGCAGGTTGCCTGGCCGTTTCCGAAAAAATGAAATGCCCTGAGATCTGTTGTGCAGGTGGAGATGTACTCCCGGGCATTTTTTCCGGCAAAGGTTTTATGGCAGTCGTTTAAAAGGGAAAAGGCGGGAAGATCTCTGCTGACACAGTGGCCATCGGACCGGAACCCGAAGAATTCAACATCCGGTCTGTTTTTTTTCAGCCAGGCATCTCTCTCTGCCGCCCTGTGAATAGTCTGCCGGATTTTGCGGCACACGGCCTGGTACTCTGTTCCGGGAAAATAGGAGAGCCTTGCCTGGAATTCTCCGGCAGCAGGCACCGTGGAGGTCCATTCCCCCCCCTGGATGATGCCGATGTTCAGGTTCAAAGGGTGGTCAAGGTGCCGGTACGCGTCGGGCACATTCTCTTCGTTCATCTCTTGTTCAAGTTCCCGCAGCGCCTGGATCAGGGGAAAGAGCTTTTCAATGGCATTGCTGCCGGCCCCTGCTTCCAGGACATGTACCGGTTTTCCCTTTACCCTGACTTTGAACCACAACACTCCCACCTGGCAGGTCTGGATGGTGGGCCCGAAGGGTTCCGGTATCAGCACGGCATCGGCGTCAAGTCCCTGGTCTATGCAGGCAAGGGCGCCGTTGCCGCAGCACTCCTCTTCGATCACCCCTTCAATGGTCACAGGGGCGGTAAACCGAAACCCTGCCCGTTCAACGGCATTGACGGCATAGGTCATGGCGGCAACCCCTGATTTCATGTCCCCGCTGCCCCTGCCGTAAAGCCAGTTACCCCTGATTTCCGGTGTGTAGGGGTCCTTCTCCCAGAAGTCAACGGGTTCGGCACTGACCACATCCAGGTGACCGTTGAACAGCAGGGATCTGCCGGTGATTTTTTCCGGCTGGACCGTTGCCGCCACATTGTCCTTGTTGGCACCTTCCCATGGCACGGGGGCGTACCCTGGATGCTTCCGGAGGGTGTGGTGGTCAATGGGAATCCGCCAGGGTGAAAAACCCAGTTTGGCCAGCCGTTTTTCCATCACAGCCACCGCCCCGGCTTCATTGCCCAAAGTGCTTTTTTCCGACACCAAGGCCGATGTGAAGTCAAGGATCTCATCTGTCAAGCTTTCAACGGTGTTAACGATTTTTTCCTCTGAAGCTGTTATTTCCATTTTGCCATCCTGATGGTTTGCATATTGGGGCTTGGTCATAACATGGGCCATTATTCACATTTGGCTGACCCCATCCCATGACCAAGCCCGCATATTGCCTTTTAAAACCTTGGAAAGGAGGCCTCCCTGTTATAAGGTACGATCAGGGGTGCCGCGGTTTTTTTGATCACCTCGTCCAGGGTGGTTTCTTCTGCCAGCTCTTTGAGCTCAAGGCCCGCCTCTGTGACATCCACAACGGCAAGTTCGGTGATGATCCTGTCAACGCACTCTTTTGCCGTAAGGGGGAGGGTGCATCGTTTTAGAATCTTGGCCTCTCCTTTTCTTGTGGTATGGGTGGTGGTGATGATCAGTTGTTTTGCCTTCTGGGCAAGCTCCATGCCGCCGCCAATGCCCGGGGAAAATTTGCCGGGGATGATCCAGTTGGCAAGGTCCCCGTTCTCGGCCACCTCCAGGGTACCGAGAAAGGCGGCATCCAGGCGCCCCCCCCGGACAATGGCAAAAGAGAGGGCGCTGTCAAAAAACGAGGCCCCCGTGACAACGTCGGGGTAGCTGCCGCCGGCATCGATGAGGTTTCTGTCTTCCCTGCCGTTTTCACACAGTTTGCCCATGCCGAGGATTCCGTTTTCCGAATGGATCATCACCGGCATGTTTTCCGGGAGGTACTCCATGGCAAGGGTTGGCAGGCCGATGCCAAGGTTGATCACCTGGCCGGGCAGTATCTCCCCTGCGGCACGCTTTGCTATTTTATTTTTGTATGACATGGCTCTCCAAAACTTTATATTCACGGGTTATCTCGTTTATCTCCACAAGAAGGTCCACAAAGGCCGCCGGTGTGTGGACCTGGTCAGGGTCTATCGTTCCGGTTTCAACGATCTCTTCTGCCTCGGCAATGACAATGTCCGCCGCCGTGGCCATGATGGGGTTAAAATTCCTTGCGCTTTTGGTGTAGACAAGGTTGCCGGCCCTGTCAGCCTTTGCCGCATGGACAAGGGCAACATCGGCCCGCAAAGCCTTTTCAACCATGGCGTTTTTTCCGTTTACCATGATAATCTCCTTGTCTTTGTTCAGGATGGTGTCGATGCCGATGTCGGTGAGAATCCCGGCAAGTCCAGCTCCTCCTGCCCTTATTTTTTCTGCCAGGATGCCCTGGGGAAAAAAATCCACAAGGATTTCATTGTTGTTCATCATCTTTATGACGGTGCTGTTAAGGCCGAGATGGGAGGTGATGAGTTTTGTCGCCATTTTTGCCTCAATGAGGTTGGAGATTCCCATGCCGGCTTCGTTGGCTTCGTTTTTGATCAGGGTCAGCTGTTCCAGTTTTTTTTTTGCCAGGGCCTGCAACAGGGTAAAGGGGGTACCGGGAACCCCGAATCCCCCCACCATGATGCTCTGATAACTGTGTATTACTTCCAGGGCATCTTCCATGGAAACCCTTTTATCTATTTTTTTCAT
>JAWOGI010000037.1:0-9270 GCA_046496975.1 Desulfobacteraceae bacterium
TTGATCAGACAGGCTGGGTAAAGGCAAGGGCTGCTGAGCTGCTTAAAATGAACAGAACCACACTGGTGGAAAAAATCAAAAAAATGGGAATTGAGCCGGAATACCAGGGACCTGTTTTTTAGACGGCTGCCAGAGCAGGGGGATAGGATGGGCTTGGTCATAACATCGGCCAACCTGGGGTGGGGTCTAAAAAACAGGCCCCTGGTATTCCGGTTCAATTCCCATTTTTTTGATTTTTTCCACCAGTGTGGTTCTGTTCATTTTAAGCAGCTCAGCAGCCCTTGCCTTTACCCAGCCTGTCTGATCAAGGGCAGACGAGATCATGGCCGTTTGGAACTGTTCCACCGCGTCATGGAACCCGACACCTTCCTCGAGAAGGGTTGACACCCCTGGCAGAGTCCCTGCTGCGGGCTTCTGCCTTATGTGGTCGGGAAGATCCCCGGGCTGGACAATCCGGTTTTCCACCAGGACAGCGAGACGCTCCATGAGGTTTTCCAGTTCCCGGACATTTCCCGGCCATGGATAACCGGCAAGCAGATCGAGGACTTCACTGGAAAACTCCTTGATGGCGTACCCGTCTACCCTTGCTTTCAGCTGCTGCTGAAAATGATCCAGCAGCAGGGGAATATCGGAAATCCGGTCACGAAGGGGAGGAATATGGATGGGAACCACGTTGAGCCGGTAAAACAGATCCTCACGGAACACCTTTTTTTCAATGGATGCGACCAGATCCTTGTTGGTGGCGGAAATGATGCGTATGTCCACCTCTATGCTTTCCGAACCGCCCACCCGCTCGATGCGGCGCTCCTGGAGGGCCCGCAGCAGCTTTACCTGGAGATCCGGGCTCATGTCCCCGATCTCGTCAAGGAAAACGGTCCCCCTGTCTGCCAGTTCGAACCGCCCGGTGCGGGCCCTATGGGCACCGGTGAACGCTCCCCGTTCATGGCCGAACAGCTCGCTTTCAAGGAGCTCATGGGGGATGGCCCCGCAGTTGATCACCACCATGGGACCGCTGCTCCTGGGACCGCTTCGGCATATGGCCCGTGCCACAAGTTCCTTGCCGGTTCCGCTCTCGCCGGTAATCAGCACAGAAGAATCAGAGGCGGACACCTTTCTGACCCTGTCAAAAACCTGTTTTATTCCAAGGCTTTCCCCCACCATCCTGTCCCGGACAACGTCCGGATTTTTCAACTCTGATGTCCTGTACACGGCACCCTGTATCCCCGACCCAAGCGTCTCATTTTAATATTTTCTCCAACTTCTCTGAAATGGCCTCGGCAGTGAACGGCTTGACAACGTAATTTGACACCCCGGCCTGCACCGCTTCAATCACATTCTGCTTCTGGGCCTCGGCGGTGACCATGAGAAAGGGAACCTTTGCATAATGCTCATGGGCCCTTACCGCCTTTAACAGCTCCAGCCCTGTCATTTTCGGCATATTCCAGTCTGAAATCACAAGGTCAACAGACTGCTTCTCCAGCACTTCCAGAGCAGTGGTGCCGTCGTCGGCTTCAAGAAGATTCTTAAATCCAATCTGTTTTAAAATATTTTTCAGAATACGGCGCATGGTTGCAAAATCGTCCACAATCAAAACCTTGATGGATGTATCCATTACCTAAAACCTCCTCGTTCCTGATAAAGAATCCCGGCAGCGTAAAAGAACCAGTCCTCCCCCCTGACAGGCAAGATCCTGCCAGGCCGGATGTAAAACCTGTGATGGTCTTGGTCATCTTTCAAAACAGACCTCTATGGTAAAACCGCCATTTTCCGTATAAAAGGGAATGGCTATTTTCGGCCCTTTGGTGTAGTGGGTGATGCTGTGTCCCTTTCCCGTGATAACAGAGGGGATGGCGGCCTTGAAGTGCTTCCCTCCCTCTGCCAGCTCCTTTCGTGCCTGGCCGGATATCATATTTGCCAGCTCGCCGACGGCATCGGCAATCTCATGGTTCAGTTCGGTCATGGTTTCACCAAACATGTTGGAAACAATGGTCAAAATAGACGCCTCCTGAAACGTAACGGCAATGGTGCCATTGGCAGCCCCGGTCAGGCCGAGGACACCGGTCACATCCCCTTTTGCCACATTGTCCTTTTTCAGATAGGGTTTTCCCGGATCCACCTTCAAAAAGGCCATGGTTTCAAGGACATTGAGTGTTGCAGTAATAAAAGGATTAATAATGGTTACATCCATACCCTGTCACCTCTGGAAAAATCAGATTTCATCGTGCTCTTGTTTGTTGTAGAGGACAATATTCTTCAAATGGGTGTAAGTGTCAAGCTCCATGGTTTTAAAATCAATACCCAGACCATGGGGCTCCACCCTTGCAACAACTGCTTCCATGAACAGTTCAATGGTCTTTCCGCTACCTGACAGGATAATTTCCACCTCTATTGTTGTCCCTTTTTCCAGTTTCTTTTCTGTGCTGACAAAGACCCCCTTCAGGCTCAAATCTTTGGAATTGCCCGAAGCAAGGATTTCAGAACCCTTGGACCTCAAAAGGATGCTGGTCAAAAAGTCTACCCTTGTGTGCCTGCGCTTCTCATCACGATCCTGTTCCATAACAGCCCACTCCCTGGTATAAAGTTGAAACGCAAGGCCTTGGTAATAAAACCGGCCGTGCCACGAAAGGGTCAAGCAAAAGCTGCGAAACCAAAGCGTTGACCCTGGCATTCAAAGCTACCACAATTATCAAAGCCAAACAACCCATTAAAACTCATCCGGCCAAAACTGTTGTGCCACCGAGAAAAACGCCTTGACCACCTCGGGGTCAAACTGGGTGCCGGCACAGGCTTTAATAATGCCAAAAATCTGACGCTTCTCTTTGCGCCTTCGATAGGCCCGGTCTGAATCCATGGCATCAAAAACGTCGGCAACGCTGAGAATCCTTGCAAGGCGGGGAATCTCATCCTGCTTGAGCCCGTCCGGATAGCCGGTGCCGTCAAAGAACTCATGGTGGTGGCGGATAATTTCCTGCTCCCGCTGCCAGAGCCCAAGCTTGCCAATGATGTCGGCACCAATGGCAGGGTGCTGCTTGATCTTTTCGTACTCCTGGTCGGTCAGTTTTCCAGGCTTCAGCAGGATCTCATCTCTGATCCCCATCTTGCCGATGTCATGGAGATGGCCGGCAAAACTGAGCACATCCAGATCCTCATCGGAACAATGCATCGCCTCTCCGATGAGGTAGGCAATTTCGGCAACCCGTGTGGAGTGTTTTTTCGTATAGGGATCCCTGGCCTCCAGGGCTGCGACAAAGGCGTAAAGGGTTGAAAAAAGGTTGTCATAGATGTTTTCGTAAAGGGCAATACTCTCAATGGCAGCGGCGGCTTTCCGGGAAATAAAGTTAATGTAGTAGAGATCGCTGCTGGAGAACCGCCTCTCCCCCTCAACAATGGAAGCCGTCACCACCCCAAAGCTCTTTTCCCTTATCTTCAGGGGAACCACCATCATTGAGAGCACCTCTTCCGGGATATCCTTGACCCGGGAGGCCTCGGAGACAAGGCACGGCTTGTCTTCGTTGAGGGTGTTGATGATAAAAGACTGAAATTCGTCAAACAAATTTTTGCGTTTTCCCGCATTGGAGATGGAAACAAGAGAATCCCCCTCCTGGGAATAGATGTAGAAATTGACATCATCGGCCTTGACAACATCCTGGCTCAGCTCGACCACTTTCTTGAACACCTCATGGCTGGAAGCCGGACCCGAAAAGCCCTCCATGATGCTGTTCAGGGTATTGACCTCATCAACCCGGGCAACCAGTTCGTTGTTCAGCTCTTTCAAACGCTGCTGACGCTCCACCTCCTCTCTGAGAATCAGGTTCTCAACAAAAAGCGCCCTCTCTCTCATGATCCGTTTAAAGGTCAGCTCCATCTGTTCCAGGTTCACAGGCTTTATCAGATAATCCACAACACCGTTTTTCAGAGTCTGAATGGTGTTCTCAAGGGAGGGATACCCTGTCATGATCACCACGGGCAGGGTACTGTCAATTTCCCTGAGTTTTTCGGCAAATTCCAGCCCATCCATCACAGGCATGTTGATGTCGGTAAAGCAGCACCCGATCTCCTCTTTTTCAACAAGGGCAAGGGCCTCTTTTCCGTTTCTTGCCGTATGCACGAAATAGCCCTTGCGTTCAAAATAGTCTTCTGAAATTTCAAGGATGCCCTCTTCATCGTCCACCACAAGAATTGTATTTCTGCTGTTGTCTGACATATATTGTTGTCCGTGTTCCTGTAATGCGGTGTTCACCTTCATTTCTGATCCGTTTTTTAAAACCGGAAGTCACTCTTCTGCTGCTCCTATGATCATCACGGTGTGCCTCCCCCCGTTCTCCTATCAAACACAATGGCCAGCCAGGACCAGGCCCCGGGGATTGTCCGGCAAGGCTTGATCATGAATTCAGCCATGCCAGGGAAGGGTCAGGCGCCGGGACATTCTCTGAACAGTGAGGATATCTTAAACTTTTTCTTTGGTCAATGCAAAACAAATTGCCGGTGCGGCAATTCGGGCTTGGCTCCGCGTCTACGACCCAACCTTTGTTGTGAGCACGCTGCTCATGATCGTTATATGGAGGCCTGACTCACCCGGAGCAATGATAATTGCTGTTCTTTTGAAATTGTGGATACATCAACAACAGAGGGTGTAAAAAGAATAATATTCTTGACAAACATAATACAAAAGAATATTATACTGAACATATACCTTTTTTAAAAATCAAGGGCGGATAACAGGCAGGCAAACCATCAAACAATCGGAACAGCAATGGACGCAACAGATTTTAAAATTCTCAGGATTCTTCAAACCAAGGCGAGGATTCCCAATGTGGAAATTGCCAGAAAAATCAAGATGGCCCCTTCGGCAGTGCTGGAACGTATCAAAAAGCTCGAAGCCCGGGGAATCATCCAGGGGTATGAGGTGCGTCTCGACCCGGAACGCTTTAACAGCTCCCTGGTTGCCTTTCTGGAGATCAGGCTGAAAGACCCGTCGGGCATCAAACAGGCAGGAGCAGATCTTGCAAAAATCCACCAGATCCAGGAGATCCACTATATTGCCGGGAAAGACTGCCTCATGGTGAAACTTCGAAGTGCCGGCATTGCCGAACTTGAAGCGGTATTATCCACACAGATAACCCCCATGGAACGGGTGCAATCCGTTAAAACCCATATCAGTTTGTGCAATTTCAAAGAGACAGCCAAGATTGCCCTGGCAGACAGCGACCCGACAACTTCCACTGAAAAACCGATCAAAACCCCATAAGGAGACAACACCATGCCCATGTCAGACGATTTCAAACAGAGAATGACACCAGTTCTAAAAAAAGCGGCCGATCACTTCGGCACCCCTTTTCACATTTACGATGAAAGGGGGATCAAGGAAACGGCTCTTCACCTGAAAAAAGCCTTTTCCGGCATCGAAGGGTTCAGGGAGTATTTTGCCGTCAAGGCCCTCCCCAACCCGTCAATCATGAAAATAATGAAAACCATGGACTTTGGGTTCGACTGCAGCTCCTCTCCTGAAATACATCTGGCAAGAAGCATTGGCAGCACAGGAGAGGATATCATGTTCACCTCCAACAACACCAGCGCAGATCAGTTTGAAACCGCTGCAGCAGACGGCGGGGTTATTCTAAACATCGACGATGCCTCGCTGATCTCCAAGGTTCCCAAAATGCCCGAGCTGATCTGCTTTCGATACAACCCCGGACCCCGGCGCGAGGGAAACAAAATCATCGGCAACCCCGTGGAATCCAAATACGGAGTGAGCCACAGCCAGATCATCGAAGCCTACCGGTTTGCCATGGAAAGGGGGGCCACACGGTTCGGCATGCACACCATGCTGGCCTCCAACGAGCTCAACTACGAATACATGGTGGAAACCACCCGCATGATCCTTGACATGGTGGCCGCTGTTTCCGAAGAACTGGGGATCCGTTTTGAATTCATCAATATCGGTGGAGGTCTTGGCATACCGTACAAACCGGAAGATGAAAAAATCGACATCGACGCCATGGGCAGAGAGACAGCAGAGCTTGTCAACAGATTCCGTCAGGCCAGGGGATGGGCCCCCCGGCTCTTCATGGAAAGCGGGCGGTACATGACAGGTCCCCATGGCGCCCTTGTGACCCGGGTGATTAACCACAAGGACATCTACCGGAAATACACCGGCGTTGACGCCTCCATGTCCGCCCTGATGCGGCCTGGAATGTATGAAGCCTACCACCACATCCACGTGTTTGAAAAAGAAACGTCCAAAGAGAAGGAAGTGGTCGATGTGGTGGGTTCCCTGTGTGAAAACATCGACAAGTTTGCCGTGCAGCGGAAACTGGCCAGGACCGAGGAGGGGGATCTTCTCATCATCCACGACACCGGAGCCCACGGCCATGCCATGGGATTCAACTACAACGGCAACCTCAGGCCCAAGGAGCTCCTTTTGAGGGAAGATGGCCGGGTCGAGCTGATCCGGAGAGCCGAGACAATGGAGGATTACTTTGCAACGCTGACCTTTGAACCAGACCTGGCATAAGGGCAATCCCCTGGAGGCGGCGCAAAAGGGCTTGATCATAACGTCGGCCATTGGACGGAATCAGGCCCGGAAGCATTGAGCGCCCTATATGGCCCCGGCAAGACCCAGGGCCGCCAAAACGATTTTCTGCATCACCCGCTCCTTGATGCCGGAAGGCCTGTGAAGGGCCATTCGCTCAAGATAGGGAAGGGCCTTTTCAGGCGTCCTTGCCCCTGAGGTCCTTATCAGTTCCGGCAGAACGGCCAGGACGCCTTGATCCTTCTTCTGCCGGAACAGCTTCAAAGCCCTGCCAAGGACAATTTCCTCGTGGGTCAAATCGGTGCCAAAGGGAAACGCCGAAAAAAACCCTTTTTCCCGAAATCTTTCAAGATGCGCTTCAACTGTTTCGGGAAAGTTGTTTTTAAACCGTTCCGGTATCTCCCACCGCCGGGGAATGTTGCCGTTGGCTTTGGCCTTGTCCAGCAACTCCGGCTGGAACCGTGAATCGGCGATACAGATCAGGGCTGTCATCACTTCCCAGTCTTTTTTGCCGCGGAGGTCTGCAATGCCGTATTCGGTTACCACCATATCCCTCAGATGCCTGGGGATGGTCACATGACCGTACTGCCACACAACATTGGAAACGAGGTTTTTCCCCTTTCCCCGGGTACTTCGGATCATGGTGACGGCCCTGCCGTCCTCAAGCTCATGGGCCATGGAGACAAAATTGTACTGGCCGCCGGGGCCGCTGACAATCCGGTTCTCCTCCAGCCCGTCGGCGACAACTGCCCCGGAAAGTGTCACCATGAGCCCGGCATTGATGAATCTGCCGTGCTGCCTCTGGAGCCTTTTCAACTCCTCATCGCCGTAAAGCTGGTTTACATAATCAACACCGCGCATGTCGATGAGTTTGCGTTTGTCTTCGTCCATATTGATGAGGGCATTGTAAAACCGCTGGGGACCTATGAAAAAACTTGCATACAGAGCAACCCCGTTTTCAAGCCTGCTGCCAAGGCAGTTTTCAATGATGCTTTCACAGTTTCTGCTGCACCCCGTGTCCAGGGAAAATGAACGGTGGCCGTCAGAGGCGTATCCTCTCTCATAATTCAGCTCCTGCCTGAAAATGCCGAATTTCTTGAGGAATTCAAACTCTTTCGGCTTTATCCGGGTGTGAAGCTGCTTTGCCGCCACAAGACCCCTGAAGACCTGTTCAACATCATTGTCACCAAGCCTGTTTTCATTGATCACCCTTTGAAGCCGTCTGTCTTCATACACCTTCCGCTTGATAATGCCAGATTCAAACAAATCGATAAGGGTGTCCACAAGCATCTCCGAAGACCCGAGAAGTCCCTTTTCAAAGCTTTCCATACCCCCTGTCCGGTCAATGATACCGTGGAATTTGTCATAAACGCCACTCTCCCGGACAAAAAAGCGGTATACATCGTTGTGCCTGTGGCGCATGTCAATGCCTGCCACAATGGCATCCCCCAGGGATCCGATTCCCACCTGCAGGGTCCCTCCGTCCCGGACCAGGGTACTTGCGTTGAGGCCGATCATCCAGTCCTGGCTGCTCACCGGCTCCTTGGGGGCGCCAAAGAGCGGGGAATCATACCGGGGCGAGTCAATGACCATATCGTAAAAATCCGGTTCCACAACGGCCTGGCCGTACATAAAGGGCATATTCGGGTTGACCTGGGCAACGGCGGCAACCCGCTCTCCCATGTCCCGCTTCTTCTCCATGGCCCTCCCCCCTTCCAGGTGGGTATCGGGATTGGACCCCATGCTGAAGCAGAGCCGGCCGTTGATCTCTCGTTTGGCAACCAGCTGGCAGAGCACATTGCACTGGTTGATCATGGCATCCCTTACCGCATGGGTATAGTTGGAACCGAGGTAGTTCTGCTTTGCATGGGCATTGTTGATCCAGCCGGCGGCCTTGTTGAAAAATTCGATCAGTTCAAAATTACCCGGGGCCTGATTCTTCCGCATGTCCAGCACATAATCAAAATCGGGAACCCCTTCCCAGATACGATCCACCAGGGGTTTTAGAAACCTTTTTTCAAGATCCCCTGACCATGTCGGTTTTTCCAGAGAAACCGCCGTTAAAAGGGTGAAATGAAAATTGGGATCTCTTTTCGTTCTGGCGTAGAGGGCATTGATCAGGTGGGCCGGTTTGGCCAGGGCCAGGGGAGCTGCCATGACAATTTTCCTGCCGACCTTTTCAACGAGATCATCAACACAATTTTCCACATCTTTATAATAAGCAGGCACCCTGGTGTCCATTATTCCCTCCTGTTTCATATAACGGCCATGCCCTGCGGGCACAACAAAGGATGAAAGTCCGATGCAGAGGCAGCCGGTTTGGGGTTTTGCCCGTAGCGGTTTTGAGCGGTAGCTGTGAGCATGGATGCTCTAAACAGCTGCCGCTCACCTCGGAGCAGCCCATGGACGGGCTGCGTGACTCGAAGAGGAGCCCTGGCTCCATGAGCGTAGGGCAATACCCCGAATCGGTTGCCGGGATTACACGACTTTCATATAAAACGACCATGAGCAGTGTGCTCACAGCAAACTATGCTATTGAAGGGCTTGGTCATAACATCGGCCACCCTGGGGTTCTATAATTGTTGCTCCTGTATTATTCATAATACTTAATAAAAAAAAGTATACTTCAGACTATTTAATTCGTCTTTTCATACAAATAGCAGTAATTCAATCTATATTTGCCATTATCATGTTTCTTTTACCTGATCTTCGGCAAATAATCTTATTAAATATTTTGG
>JAWOGI010000148.1:0-2724 GCA_046496975.1 Desulfobacteraceae bacterium
CCAGGACCCGAGGTTATACCAATGGTTGCCAACATTGCCCACAGGGGAGCAAGAAGCCTTGCTCCGGAAAATACCATCGCTGCAGCAGCAAAAGCGTTTGAGGCCGGGGCCGATCTCTGGGAGACCGATGTATCGGTCACCAGGGATGAAGTGCTGATCCTTTTCCACGACCGCTTTCTCACACGAACCACCGATGTTGACCGGGTCTTTCCCGGCAGAACCTCGGATCTGGTTGTGGACTACCTGTTTGGGGAAATTCAGATGCTGGACACCGGCCTGCCGTACATTGCAGCGGATCCGTTTCAGGAGATTCAGCAGAAAAATGTCAGCCGGTCAGACCTTGACCGCTACCGAGGTGAAAAAGTCCCCTCCCTGGAGCAGGCCCTGGTGTACACAAAAGAGAATCAGTGGTCGGTGAACCTGGAGTTGAAAGAGCAGCCGGGCCGGTTTAAAGACTTTCCCCTTTTCCGGCGTGTCCTGGATATGGTCGACTACGTGGGAATTGATCCCGGCCAGGTGATCATCTCGTCGTTTAACCACGCCTGGCTTGACCAGGTGAAGACCATAGCGCCGTGGATGCCCATCCAGGCGCTGATCGGGAAAAACAGGTTTAAACCCATGGAGTGGAAAGACTTTTCCTTTTCCGCTTACAATGCCAACAGCCGTCTTGTTGACGAGGCTCAGATTCGGCGGGCAAAAAAGAGGGGAAAGACGGTCAACCTGTTTACCGTCAATGATACCGCCGAAATGATTCGGTTTATAGATGCCGGTGTCGACGGCATCATCACCGATTATCCCCAGAGGCTTGCCCTCCTGCTGCAGGATCCGTCAGTGTGCCGGCGATCATGACAACACTTTGTTCCGGCCAGGCCAAAGATAGCAACACAAAGGCCCTGATCACGACGGAGGGCCCGTTGGGCCACGAAGCAGAGGCTTTTGTCGACGTTCTGATCACGTTCAATAAACCAGAAAAGAGAAGAGTGATTTTATGAATAGCAAGGAAAAGGTGCTGTGTGTCAAACGGGCAGCCCTGCCGGAAGAGTGGTTAAAAGAGAAGAGCGTTGTCAAAACAGATGCCGCCGCTTTTTTTGAGGTCTGTGGGAAAATCGGCCATCACTGGATGGAGCGGGGCGTTGTGGAACAGGACCCCTCGTTCAAGCAGATCATTCCCTATATCATTGTTCAGACTCCGGATGGGGGAAGGACAGCGGTTTACAAACGGAAGGGCAGTGAAAAACGGCTCCACGACCTCTGGTCTGCCGGTATTGGTGGGCATATCAATCCGGAAGACAGAAACAATGCGTTTGACTCTTTTGAAGAGATTGTTCTGGCCGGCATGGCCCGGGAGCTGGATGAGGAGTTTGCCGAAAGGCCGGAAAACAGTCATCCGACCTTTCTTGGCGTCATCAACGAGGAGGCAACCGATGTGGGAAGCACTCATCTGGGGGCTGTGTTCAGGATCATGGCAGAGAGGGAGTCGACGTTTGTACCGGGCAGGGAGCTGGCCGATTTTCAATGGATGGATACCCGTGAACTGCATCGTCTGAACATGGAGCTGTGGTCCAGGCTCACCCTGGAGCTGCTCTTTCTGGACAGGAACTTTTACCATGGCCCATGAAAACCAGTGCAGGCAGTGCGGCGCCTGCTGTGAGAAGGGGGGCCCGGCCCTGCACACCGGGGATCTTGAGCTGATAGCACAGGGGGCCCTTTCACTTGACCACCTGATCACCATCCGGAAAAATGAACTGGCCTTTGATCCTGTGAAAAATGCCGTTGAACCGGTCAAAGAGGAGCTGGTAAAGATCAGCGGGGTCAAGGGGACATGGGCATGCCGGTTTTACAATACCCCCTCCCATGGCTGTACGGTTTACGAGGTCCGGCCCCAGGCGTGCAGGGTTCTTCAATGCTGGGATACCGAAGCCATTCTCGCCCTTTCCGGCAGGGAGCTGCTGTCAAGGAGCGATATTTTGGAGAACACTCCTTCCTTAAAAGAAACCGTTGCCCAACACGAGGCGTGCTACCCGTGCCCTGACATGGAGATGATTGCCCGGAAAGGCCCCCGTTCGTCGAGAAAGGTTGTCACCTCCCTGGAAGCGCTGATCACAGGAGAGCTTGCCCATCGGTCCGCTGCGGTGAACGCCCATAACATGACCGTCTCCATGGAGATGTTCTGTTTTGGCAGACCTCTTTTCCAATTGTTCCAGGCCCTTGGTTGTCAGATCAGGGAAACCCCCAAGGGCCTTAAATTGAAATTCAGCAGAAAGAAGAAAGACTTACGCCAGCAGTGATACTGCGTTTTCCTGGGAGATATTGGCGTGTTTGGCGGCAAAGATGCCTGCCTTGGCCAACCCCTCCATCTTGTTCATCACCATGGCCTCTTCGGCATAGTCGGTATCCCGGATGGCCGATTCCGATGCACGGGCATTGATCCGTGAGGATGACAGGCTGTTGATCTGGGATTCCAGCTGATTCTGGGAGGACCCGATGTTCGACCGGATGGCGCCCACCTGTTCCAGGGCCTGGTCGGTGATTTCCGTAGCCCTCCTGGCTCCTTCCGCGGTGGTGACATCGATGCCTGCCAGGGAACCGTCTGCTTTTTCCCTGTCACCCAGGTGCCGGGTCTGTGTGGAATCAATGGAGAGATCCGTGGTCTCCCCGGAGTTTGTTCCGGTCTGAAACTGTTTGTTGGTGAAATCTCCTGATAACAGTTTCTGCCCATTGTAC
>JAWOGI010000080.1:0-12251 GCA_046496975.1 Desulfobacteraceae bacterium
ATAGCATTTAAAATATCTGACATGAAAAATTATCCTTTTTAAATTAGGTAAAAAATGTAAAAAAACACGGGCATTCTGCCCACAACAAAAGCAGAAACTTCGGTTTTGTTGAACGAAGTTTCATATAAAACTTAGGCCGAATCGGCTGATTCGTAGACGCCCCCACCCCAAACGGCTCAAGGGGGTTGTAATTTATGAACAAGCCCGAAGATCATCACCGGTACTGCCTGTAATCGATATTGTATTTCCTGGCCTTGTAGGCAAATTTTCGAACGGTAATGCCGACCATTTCCGCTGCCGTGGTCACATTGCCCCGGGTGTTTTTAAGGGCATCCGAGAGCATCTCCACCTCAACGGCCGCCACGGCCTCTTCCAGGGATTTTGTCGGCAGGGTGTTGGACCGCTCGCCGGTCTGCAGGGTGGGGGGCAGGTGGTAGCTGTGAAGCACCCCGACATCGCACAGCAGCACGGCCCGTTCCATGCAGTTTTCAAGCTCCCTGACATTCCCCGGCCAGTGGTAGCGCATGAGCATGTCAATGGCAGGGGTGGAGAGCCGTTTGATGGTCCGGTCGTTTTTTTCGGAATAGCTCTTCAAAAAATGCTCTGAGAGGAGCAGAATATCGGTTCTGCGCTCCCGCAGGGGGGGCATGTAAATGGGGAAGACATTGAGCCGGTAGTAGAGATCCTCCCGGAAATTCTCGTCTTCAACGGCCTTTTCAAGGTTGCTGTTGGTTGCGGCAATGACCCTGACATCGGTCTTGATGGTTTTATGGCCCCCTACCCTTTCAAATTCCATCTCCTGGAGCACCCGGAGGAATTTCACCTGCACCTCGGGGTCAATGGAGCCGATTTCATCGAGAAAGATGGTCCCCTTGTCAGCCAGCTCAAATTTTCCGATTTTCTGCCGGACAGCACCGGTAAAGGCCCCTTTTTCGTGGCCGAACAATTCGCTTTCGATGAGATTGGACGGCAGGGCGGCACAGTTCACCTTGACAAAAGGCTCTTTGGCCCGAAGGCTGTTGTAATGGATGGAACTTGCGGCAAGCTCCTTTCCTGTACCGCTCTCCCCCCGGATGAGAACCGTTGCACTGCTTCGGGACACCTGGGAGATCATCTGAAAAACTTCGCGCATCTTATTGCTGTTGCCGATGATGTTGGTAAACCGGTATTTGCTTTCAAGCTCGCTCTTGAGCCTCAGGTTCTCCTCTTTCAGCTTCTCCTTTTCAATCCGGATGGTTTCAAGGCGGATGACATGGTTGGCAATCATGGTTGCAATCACCGACATGAATTTCTTGCCTTCAATGAGGGAGTAGGATTTGTCAAAGGCCTTGTCAACGCTGACGGCCCCGATGATCTGCTTGCCCTTTTTTATGGGGACGCAGATGAACGATATGGGCTGGGACCCCTTTTTCCTCGAAGCGGTCCGGTCGAGGAACTGGGGATCTTCGCTCACCTTGGGAATGGTTTCCGATTTTCCCGTCTGAATCACCTTGCCGATTACCCCTTCACCGAGCTTGTACCTCCCCTTTTCCATGGCGTTTTTTGTGATGCCGTGGGCCACCTCCATCCGGATTTCATTGTTCACCGGGTTGAGAATGGAGATGGTTCCCCGCTCCATGCGCATGGATTCGGCAAGGATTTCAAGGACCTTGTTCAACGATCGTTCCATGTTCAGCTCGTTCAACGCCTTGCTGATTTCATAGAACAGGGTTATTTTTTCAATTTCTTCCACGGGCCACCTGTCTCAATTAATTTGTCATTGTGGATCAACATCCCGGCCCCCTTTTGATCACGGCCCGGGAATTTTTTCCGTCCACCAGTATATCAAAGGGGGTTTTGCAGGTTATGTGCCTGACAAACCGGGTAACATTCTCAGCAGGCAGCTCTTTTAACCATTCATAGTCGATGAAATCGGCCTGCTTTTCCTGTATGGTAAGATAACTGATGCCAAAAGAGGTGATGTTCTGAAAAAAATGGGAGCCCTGGGAGGAATCGGCTTTCAGTCCCTCCATGGCAACTTCCACCATAACGCCGGCATTGGAGATGCTGTCCCAGGCAACGGGGATGCCAAGCCACCTGTCCGACGATCCCCAACGCCCCGGACCGATGAGAACATACTTTTTCCCGGTGCCGCTGAAAAGGGCATTGAGCTGGTTGATCTCCCCGGCGATCTCCCCGGTTTTGCCGGGGGTGAAGGTTTCCGGATCCACATATAGGATATCCGAAATATCGTCATAGCTGCCATTGCCAAGGGACATGGTCGAATAGCACACGGCCTCACGGATATCTTCTTTCCCGATGGTGATATCCATGTTCTGCCGGTAGCGCCCCATGGGGCGGATCTGCAGCAGGGAAAATTCCCCCTTTTTATCGCCGCCGGGTTCAAAATTTACGGCAAACTCGATCTCGATGGAAGTCCCCATCCAGCGGCTTCCCCGTCGGATGATCTCTTCCAGGATCTCTGCCAGGGGAAAGATGTTGTACTTGAGAACCGAGGCAAAGGTGAGGATCGGTATTCCCGATTTTGAAAAACTGTCTCTTATCTTGTTGTCCTGGGGATAATAGGTGGAGACCAGGGAGCGCACAACAGAAAGATCCGTGGCATCGTTGACGTCCACCCTGTGAATGAACGGATCATCTATGAGCTCTTCCTCCGAATGCCCCCCCCCGTCTGTGCTCTTTTTTTCCAGGCAGTAAAAATAGGTCTGGGAATTTTTCAGGATATCCTCCACGTCAGAAAACTGGAAAAGCATCTGGGGCTTGCTGGGACAGAAACGGATGGTCTGGCCGCCTTCCATGACAATTTTTCCAAACCCCAGGGCCATGTAGGCGATGCCGTCTTCCGCCTTGAGATTGGACACGGGATAGAAATTATAGGACTGGGCCAGTCCGGAAATAGAGGGAAAAAAACGGCGGTCGTGCCACGAACCGGTCAGCTGCTGGAGGATCACGCCCATCTCCTCGTCCTTGATCTGGTGCATGGTGCTTCTGGCATAGGAGGTGGGGGCCTTCAAAAAGGTAGAGGCATAGACCAGCTTTATGGCCCGGGTAAGTCTTTTGAATCGAACTTGAAAATTATAATCGCTGTTGGGCAGGATGCAGGTTTTGTACAACCCGGCAAAGGGCTGGTAGTGGGCATCTTCAAAGAGGCTGGAAGAGCGCACGGCAATGGGAAAATCTACATTTTCCAGATAGACCCACAAATCTCTTTCCAACCATTGGGGCAGTTGTGCCTTGAGAAACAGATCGACAATGGCCGTATCTGTGTGGTCACCGGTTTCCTTCAGCAAAGAGGTTAAATCGTTCAGCTCCATGAACGACCGAAACGCCTGGGTGGTTATCACAACGGTTTTGGGCACGGAAAATTCAACCCCGGGGAATTTTTCTTCCAGTTCGGAGCTGCCGGCAAGCTGGGATACCAGGAAGGCAAGCCCCCTGGCCTTGCCGCCCAGGGATCCCCTGCCGATCTTTGTAAAATCCGCGTCGGTATCAAAGTGCTCGGCATCAAAATCGATGACCACACCCTGGCGGTGCCACTTTCTTCTCCGGTGAATGTTTGCAATGAGAAATTTCCTCAGTTCTCCCACCACAGAAAAATCATGGATCTTGTACGGCCTCAGCTTCAACGCCAGGTCAATTTCCGACCTGGCCATGAGCCACCTGGAAAAATCGTTCTTTGCCGCGTGGAAGAGGATGGATTCGTCCGGCACCCGGGGAAGCACCTTCTCCATGGTTCGAAGATCAGAGGCCGATGCAATTACCTGTTTGTCGGATGTGGTAAAGACAAAATCCCCGAATCCCAGACACTGGATGAAAAAATCTTTTACCTGGTCGTTGAAATTGGCAGCGTGCTTGTTGATGAAAACCGCCGGAATCGACTTGATTTTCGTTTCAAACTGTTCTTCGGTGCTCAGCACCAAAAGGGAGAGATCCGGGTTTTCCTGCTTGATCCTTGTCAAAAGATCGTATCCGGCCTCTTGATCCAGCACGTTGTTTCGGGGCAATTTAATGTCGGAGAAAACGCTGAGAAGAAAAGGCCGGTACGCCTCGTAAAGGGCCCAGGCCTCTTCATAGGTCTGGGCCACCAGCACCTTGGGACGACCCCGCATGTGGAGCAGCCTCTGCTCTTCGTTGACCGATTCATCGATGACCGCCTGGGTCTGCTTGACGATGATCTTGTACAAAGTCGGCAAAAAGGTCGAAAAATGGTAGGGGGAGTCCTCAACAACAATGATCACACGGACATTGGCAATCTCGGTGTCAAAAGCCACATTCATGCTGTCTTCGCGGTTTTTGATGATGGCCAGGAGCAGATCGGCATTGCCGTTCCAGACATAGACCCGGTCAATGGCATGGTTGTCGGTGGTTCCGATATCTCTGTGGATATTACACGAGTAGTGCACCAGCAGGTAAAAGGGGATATCGGGACAGGCCTGTTTCACCTTTTCGGCAAACTCAGAGATATCGATATTGTCCAGGTTGGACATGGCAATGACCAGGTCAAACTTTTTTCGGCCGAGTTTTTCAAAGGCCTTTTCAGCAGACGACGCCCATGAGAACTTGGGAGGCCTGGAAAGGTTCAGCCCCTGGTATTCGTTGATGATCCTCAAAGCAAGCTTGCCCTCTTCTTCCATGATAAAGGCGTCATACGGGGACGAAACAAAGAGAATCTCCTCGACCTTTTTTTTCATCAAGTCATGGTAAATCTTGAAAAACGGATTGTAATCGTGCTTCAGGGACTTCTCAAATGCTTCCATGCTCTTCTCCCGTATGATAAGTTGCAGAACTCCTCTTTGTCAAATAAAAAAATAAAACCGGCAATGACCGACCGCCACTGCCGGCATCTGATCCGTCCCAGCAACAAAAGGGTCCCATGCCTTTCTTTTTAAAACGAAAAAGGCATGGACCCTGTTGTGGAAAAAAACCACTCTGAAGCAGGCTTGAACACAGCGTTGCAGAAAGCGCTTGACCTGTCACTTATGACATCGTGCATGTTTTTGACCAAAACTGGAAAAACAGCGAAAAACGAAACTGTAAATTTGCAGGATCTACCTCCTTGAAAAACAGGTTAAAATGCGATTTTTTGTCAAGCCGAAATCAAACGGCCGGCACTGTGAAGACTATTTGATGAACAGCATCTCCTGGTATGTTGGAAGATCCCAGAGATCGTCCGAGACAAGGGTTTCGAGCTTGTCAGCCGACTCCCTCACCGCAAGCATTGCCGGCAGGATCTCCTTGCAGCGGTAGTGGGCCTTTTCAAGGGTCTCCTCCGGCTCACCGGCCATGAGCTCTTCCAGGTGGTTTAGCCGGCTCTTGAATTTTCCTGTCAGGGCGGCCGTCTCCTTGAGAGTGTCATCGTCGTACTCAAGACCAAGCTCTTTCATCTTCAGGCAGGTGTCGGCAAGCTCCGACTGGTAGCGGACCGCTGCCGGATAGATGATGGTTTTGGCCATTTCAACGACTGTTTTGGACTCCACCCCGATCTTGAGAACATACTGCTCAAGGTAGGTTTCGTACCGGCTTTCCATTTCATCCCTTGACAGCACCTTGAATCTGCTGAAAATCTCCAGGACATCCCCGTCCATGAAGCTTGGCAGGGCATCCGGGGTGGTTCTCAGGTTGGGCAACCCCCGCCGGGCAGCCTCCTCCTGCCATGCATCGGCATAGTTGTCGCCGTTGAACACGACGGCCCCATGGTCGTCCATGATCTCTTTGATCACCGCCTCCACAGCACCATCGAGTTTTGCAGGATCGCCGCCGGTCATCTTTTCAAGGCTGTCGGCAACGTACTCGATGGAGTCGGCAAAAATCGTGTTCATTGCCACCAGGGATCCTGAAACCGACTGGTCCGACCCCACGGAACGGAACTCAAAACGGTTGCCGGTAAAGGCAAAGGGGCTTGTTCGGTTGCGGTCTCCGGCATCCTTTGGCAGATCCGGCAGGGCATCGACACTTATTTTCATCACTCCGGCCTCCGGGGATGAGATCTTGGTTCCAGCTTGAATCTGCCTGAAAATATCGGTGAGCTGGTCCCCGAGAAACACAGACATGATGGCCGGAGGCGCTTCGTTGGCTCCCAGGCGGTGGTCATTGGAAGCCGAGGCAACAACGGCCCTCAGCACCTTGGCATACTTGTGAACCCCCCGGATGATTGCCGCGCAAAGTACAAGAAACTGCTTGTTTTCGTGGGGCGTTTTGCCCGGATCCAGAAGATTTCCCTGGGTTTTGTTGCCAAAAGAGTAGTTGCAGTGCTTGCCTGATCCATTTACCCCGGCAAAGGGTTTTTCATGGAGGAGACACTCCATGTCGTGTTTTTTGGCCAGCTTTTTCAGGGTCACCATGACCAGCTGCTGATGGTCGGTGGCAATGTTGGCGGTTTCAAACACCGGGGCAATTTCAAACTGGCCCGGGGCCACCTCGTTGTGGCGGGTCTTGACAGGAATTCCAAGCTTGTAGAGCTCCCGCTCCACCTCGAACATGTACGAGAGCACCCGATCGGCAATGGCTCCGAAATAGTGGTCGTCAAACTGCTGTCCCTTGGGGGAGGCAGCGCCGAAAAGGGTTCTTCCGGCGGCCTGGATGTCCGGCCGGGCCATGAAAAAATTCTTGTCAATTAAAAAATACTCCTGCTCGGCTCCGCATGTGGGCAGCACCATACTTTTGGAGTTGTCCCCGAACAGTTTCAGGATTCTCTGGGCCTGGGTGTTCAGGGCCTGCATGGATCTGAGAATGGGAGTCTTTTTGTCAAGGGCCTCGCCTTTCCATGAAACAAAGGCCGTCGGGATGCAGAGGGTGGCACCGTTGGGGTTTTCCATGATATATGCAGGGCTGGTGACATCCCAGGCGGTATATCCCCTGGCCTCAAAGGTCTGACGAAGCCCGCCGTTGGGGAAACTCGATGCATCGGGTTCTCCCTGGATCAGGGTGGTTCCGGAAAACTCTGCAATGGCGTTGCCGGACAGATCGGGAACCAGAAAACTGTCGTGTTTTTCCGCCGTTGCCCCGGTAAGGGGAAAAAAGACATGGGCATAGTGGGTGGCCCCTTTTTCAATGGCCCAGTCTTTCATGGCATTGGCCACAACATCGGCCACTGCCCCATCCAGGGTTGTAAACATTTCCGTTGTTTTTTTCAGGGACTTGTAAATATCCTTGGGCAGCCTCTGTTTCATTACAGACATGCTGAAGACATTTTTCCCGAACATCTCAATGGAATTTGTGTCCCTGTATGAAAGGGGGGATTCCAGAGCCTTGTTGCAGTTCATTCCCATTAAGATCTTTGACCGCTTGTTCATGTCACCTCTCCTGAATTTGTTTTTTTATGTTTTCATACCCATGGGGCATTATCACCTGGTATAAAACCGGGAATCTGACCGGTAACTTTATTCAAAGCAAAAGGCATGCCAAATTTTAATAAAGTATAACCACCTGAAACCAAAGGGTAATTTTCAAGGGGCAGGAAACAGTTTTTAAATATAATACATTTTTGTAATATTATATTTTATTAAATTACAAAAATGTATTATATTCTTGAAAAAGGTTCATTCCTGTTCAGTACCAAGCCTTTTTTGACGGTTTTCAGAGCGATGACATCTTCAATTTCCATTTTTGCAGTCCTGCCGGCGTCACTTTCTAAATTGTATTGCTTTTCATTGCAAACCCCTATACCTTTTTATATGAAAGCCGTCAGCCGTCAGCCATCAGTACTCAGCTAAAAGCTAACAGCTTTCATGCTTTGTTGTGAGCACGCTGCTCATGGTCGTTATACTCTTTTCAAAGGGATGGGCATGGGGTCATACCCACACAGTGATATGGCAATTGGGGAAACGGATACATTTTTGTCAAAAACCAGATACCGATCCGGCAAAAATACAAAAATGTAACTTTTTCACAACCTTTTTTTTGAGGCGAATCAGATAAAAACCGAAAAAACCCCTGCAGCAGGGGGGAGGCATGGGTTGTCTGAATTATGGTATATCTTTTGCATATTATTCATGGGCTGTTCACCAGAAGAGGCCTGGAGAGAACACTGTGCCAAAAAGGGCCCGCAAAACAAAACCACTTAAAACTTAACACTTAACACTTAAAACTATTGGAGAAAATGGCCCTGAAAAGGGTCTTTTTTGGAATCAAACTCAAGATGGTGGTAAAAAATATGTCTAATCATTTTCCAGAACCCCAGGGAATGTACAGCCCTGCCCATGAACACGACGCATGCGGGGTGGGTTTTACGGCAAACATTGACGGAAGAAAGGATCACAATATCATCAGCAAGGCGCTGAAGGTGTTGGAAAACCTCATGCACAGGGGCGCCATAGGCGGCGACATGACAACCGGGGACGGCGCAGGCATCCTCATTCAGCTCCCCCATGATTTTTTCTCAAGCCAGTGCCGGGCATTGGACATCACCCTTCCCGGCCCGGGCCGTTACGGAGTGGGAATGTTTTTCATGTCCACAGATCAAAAGGAACGGGCCCTTTGCACCGGCCTTGTGGAAACCGTTGTCAAGGAAGAGGGCCTCGGGTTTCTCGGCTGGCGGGAGGTTCCGGTGGACAGGAATGCCATTGCCGGCCAGGCACGGGAGCAGTGCCCCCACATCATGCAATGCTTTATTGACGGAAAGGGCCTTGAAGGCCAGGACCTTGACCGAAAACTCTATGTGATCCGCAGGGTCATTGAGAACCGGGCTGCCGACCCTGGAGGAGACAGGGAGTCCCTTTACATCCCGAGCCTTTCCGCTTCCACCATTGTGTACAAGGGACTGTTTACCGCCACCCAGCTGTCGGGCTTTTATTACGACCTGAAAGATTCCGGAATGGTCAGCGCCATGGCCGTTGTCCACCAGCGGTACAGCACCAACACCTTTCCCTCATGGGGCCTTGCCCAGCCCTTCCGGTTCCTCGCCCACAACGGCGAGATCAACACAATCCGGGGCAATCTGAATCACATCCGATCCAGGGAGTCTCTGTTGGAATCGGAACTGCTGGGCAGTGACATCAAAAAGATCATGCCAATTATCCATGAAAAAGGAAGCGATTCTTCCTGCCTGGACAATATGTTTGAACTTCTGGCCAATACCGGCAGAACCCCTGCCCACTCCATGATGATGCTGGTCCCCCAGGCCTGGGGAGAAAAATACCCCCTGGGCAGCGACCTTCGGGGGTTTTTCGAATACCACTCCGGCATGATGGAGCCCTGGGACGGGCCGGCGGCCATTGCCTTTTCCAATGGTGTTCAAACCGGTGCCCAGCTGGACAGGAACGGGCTGCGCCCTGCCCGGTACACCATCACCAGAGAAGGGTTCATGGTGTTTGCCTCGGAAACCGGGGTGCTTGACCTGCCTGCGGAGAAAATCAAGGAGAAGGGGGCCCTGCGCCCCGGTGAGATGATCCTCATCGATTTCAACAAACAGCGGGTCATGAAGAACAGCGAGATCAAAAACCGCTGCGCCCGGAAAAACCCCTACCGCAGATGGGTCAAAGAGAACAACATCTCCATACGTGGATTTTACCGGGGAATCGACTCCATCAATCCGGATACAAAAAACCTCTTTTTCAGGAAAAAGCTCTTCGGGTATACCAGGGAAGACGAGCAGGTGCTGCTCTCATCCATTGCCGAGCAGGGCCAGGAGCCGGTGGGCTCCATGGGCACTGACTCTCCCCTGGCCGTGTTTTCCGAGAAAAACCAGCTGCTCTACTCCTATTTCAAACAACTTTTCGCACAGGTCACCAACCCCCCCATCGACTCGGTCAGGGAAGAGCTGGTCATGTCAATGATGACCTTTTTCGGCAACCCGGGCAATATCCTTGCCGAGATTCCCCAGAACAGCCGTCTGATCAAACTGGAACACCCCATCATCTCCAATGAGGACCTGCAGCGCATAGAAGCCTTGAACATTGACAAGTTCTGCTCCAAACGGATCACCATTGCCTTCCCCGCCGCCGGCGGGGGAAAAGCCATGGAAGCCGCAGTCAACGATCTTTGCGAAAGGTGCCAGACCCTTGTGGAACAGGGGTGGTCCATCCTGATACTCAGCGACAAGAACATCGGCAGAAACATGGCTCCCATCCCGGCCCTGCTGGCCGTTTCCGCCGTGAACCAGCACCTCGGCAAAAAAGGACTGAGAACCGGGGCCGGTATCATTGTGGAGACCGGCGAGGCAAGGGAGGTGATGCACATGGCCCTTCTTCTCGGGTACGGGGCCACGGGAATCAACCCCTACCTCGCCTTTGACACCATCGCTGCCATGGCCATCAACGGGGAGCTGGCCGATGACGTGGACGTTGCCACGGCCCTTGAGAATTATATCAAGGCCATCTGCAAGGGACTGCTGAAAATCATGTCCAAGATGGGTATCTCCACCTTGAGGAGCTATCGAAGTGCCCAGATATTCCAGGCCATCGGGTTGCACAGCGCTTTTGTCAACCGGTACTTTCCCAACACGGCCACCCACGTGGAAGGAATCGGTATTGACGACGTGGCCAGGGAAGCCGCTGAGCGACAAAAGGCTGCTCTGCAGGACTCTTCTGATCTTGTTCCCCTGCTCCCCCCGGGAGGCCGGTACAGCTATCGAAACGACGGAGAGCGCCATCTGTTCACCCCCCTTTCCATCACCAGACTCCAGCAGGCAACACGGCAGAACAGCTACGCCCTCTACAAAGCGTATGCCGACCTTATCAACGACCAAAGCCGGCAGCAGTCCACCCTCAGGGGAATGTTTGAGTTCAAAAAGACCTTCTCCATTCCCATTGACCAGGTGGAACCGGAAAGTGAAATTGTCAAACGCTTTGCCACCGGTGCCATGTCTTTTGGTTCCATCAGCCAGGAGGCCCATGAATCCATTGCCATTGCCATGAACCGCCTTGGGGCCAGAAGCAACAGCGGTGAGGGGGGGGAAGACCCGGCAAGGTACCAGTTGCTCGCCAACGGGGACAACCGGTCCAGTGCCATCAAGCAGGTGGCCAGCGGCAGGTTCGGGGTGACAGCGGAATACCTCGTCAACGCAAAAGAGCTCCAGATCAAGATGGCCCAGGGGGCCAAGCCCGGTGAAGGGGGACAGCTCCCCGGCCACAAGGTGAACCGTGAGATCGCCCGGGTGCGCCACTCCACCCCCGGGGTGACGCTGATATCCCCTCCCCCCCACCACGACATTTACTCCATCGAAGATCTGGCCCAGCTGATTTTTGATCTGAGAAACATCAACAAAAAGGCCGATGTATCGGTAAAACTCGTTTCCGAAGCCGGGGTGGGCACCGTTGCCGCCGGGGTTGCCAAGGCCCGGGCGGACAAGGTGCTGATCAGCGGCCACGACGGCGGCACCGGGGCCTCTCCCCTCTCTTCTATCATGCACACCGGTGCTCCCTGGGAGCTGGGGGTGAGCGAAGCCCAGCAGACCCTGATTCTCAACAACCTGCGCAGCAAAATACGGCTCCAGGCCGACGGCCAGCTGAAGACCGGCCGGGACGTTGTCATCGCCGCCCTGCTCGGAGCCGAGGAGTACGGGTTTGCCACAACGGCCCTGGTGGTCATGGGCTGCGTGATGATGCGGAAATGCCACAACAACACCTGCCCTGTGGGCATTGCCACCCAGGACCCCGAAATGCGAAAGCATTTTGCCGGCAGCCCGGACTACCTGGTCAATTTTTTCACCATGGTGGCAAGGGAGATCCGGGAGTACATGGCCATGCTGGGATTTAAAACCATGGATGAGATGATCGGACGGTCGGACCTCATCAACAAAAATCAGGCCATCTCCTTCTGGAAAACAAAGGGCCTTGACTTTTCAAAGCTGCTTTACACTCCTGACACGGGCAAAGCCGGTTCCCTGAGGTTTGTTGCGCCCCATGCCGGTGTCCTTGACCATGCCCTTGACAATGAGCTGATCCGGGAGGCCATGCCGGCCCTGGAATCCGGGCAGAAAATGGTCATCGAAAAAGAGGTGCGCAACACCAATCGAACCGTCGGAACCATGCTGGCCGGCGAGATCGCCTTACGGTACGGCAGCAGGGGCCTGGACCATGACACCATCACCTGCCGCTTTTCCGGTGCATCGGGCCAGAGTTTCGGCGCCTTTGCCGCCAGGGGAATGACTCTGGTTCTCGTTGGCGAGGCCAATGACTACGTGGGCAAGGGGCTGTCCGGGGGGAAAATCGTTGTCACGCCGGACCCGAAAGCGACGTTTGATCCCCAGAACAACATCATTGCCGGCAATGTCCTCCTCTACGGCGCCACCTCTGGAGAGCTTTATCTCAACG
>JAWOGI010000137.1:0-3392 GCA_046496975.1 Desulfobacteraceae bacterium
GTGGGAGCGGTCAACCAGGAGGAAATGTTCCACGCCGCTGCTTGTAAAAAGCCTTGACTGGCACTTCTCCTTTGAAAACTTCCCCCGGATGTCGATCCGGCCGGAGAGAAACAGGGCCGCGCCAAGGTCCATCATACCCGAGCCGCAGACCCCCACGGGCGGTTTTTCCCCGATGGTGTGGATGGCAAGCTCCCCGGTGAGAGGATCGATACTTACCCGGTCAATAACCCCCGGCTTTGCCGTCATGCCCATGTCGCTGACACCGCCTTCCAGGGCGGGCCCGGCAGCCCCGGCACAGGCCATGAGCCAGTCGCAGTTTCCCACCACCACCTCTGCATTGGTCCCCACATCCACCATGATGGAGGGGTTCTCCCTCTGGTGAATACCCGAGTAGTAGATACCCGCAACCAGATCACCGCCAAAATAGGAACCGATGCTTGGAAAGAGAAAGCCCCGGCCCTGGGGATTGATCAAAAGCCCGATCTCTGACGCATCAAAGGGCTCCACACTGTTGACAGCGGGGATGTAGGGCTCCCGGATGATATAGCAGGGGTCAACCCCCAGAAAAAGGTGGGTCATGGCGGTATTGCCCGCACCGGAAAAGAGGTAAACATCCGCTGGCTCAATGGAGCGGGAACGGCAGAGAAGCTGGATTCCCTGGTTCACAGCGCTGACAACCAGGGACTGCAGTTGTTTCAGCCCCTGCCATCCCTCCTGGCCGGCATGGTGAATCCGTGCCAGGACATCCGGGGCAATGTCTGCCTGGGGATTGTCAAAGGCTGTCTCGTCAAGGGTCTCTTTCGTTTCAAGGTCCACAAGCCGGAGCACCACCCGGGTGGTGCCGATGTCCGCGGCAATGCCGCAGAAAAGATCGTTCTTCTCCGGATCCTTCACCGCTGCCACCGACCAGCCGGCGCCCTGTTTGAACACAACGCACTTGACCCGGTGATTCCATCGCCTCAGCTTTTCCGGCAGTGTGGCCAGAATGGAGAGGGGAAGAGAGACCTCCCCGGTACCCAGCTCTGCTTCCAGGGCCTGCTTCAGACGCTGGGCATCGGCGGTGTTGTTGGAGAGTTCCGGCCTGTCCAAAGTGACGCACCGAACCAGGCTGTTGTTTTTACCCATTTTCAATCGTTTCCTCTTACCATCAGGTTTGTCTATTTTTCAGGCGATTTTGCCCGGTTCCTCGCCTCTTTCAGGGCATCCAGTCTTTTTTTAAGCCGTGGAAAGTAGTGAAGCTCTGTGTGGGGCAGAAAAAGGGCTCCCATGTAATGGTCCATGTACGAGGGGGTTTCGGCCAGTTCAAAATTGGTCATCATCTTGACCACCTCGCGCACATCCCTTCTGATCCTGTTGGTCATCGAGCTCATCTTGCATCCCAGCAGAGAACCGTTGCCCAGGTATTTCACCTTTTCCGGATCGGTTTCAGGGATCAACCCGATGGTCATGGCCTTTTCCAGATCGATGTAGCTGCCAAACCCCCCTGCCAGAAAGATCGTATCAATGGCGTCAATGGTCAACCCCACCTCTTCCAGCAGGGTAAGGGCACCGGAGTACATGGCCCCCTTTGCCCGGATGAGGTTGTCGATGTCCGGCTCTGAAATAGTGATATCCCTGCCGATCTGGGTGGCATCCTTCCAGACCAGGACGTACTCCCATATATCCTCTCGCTCTCGTATCCGCTCGGTTTGGGCACCGCGGTCAAATTTCCCCCGGTTGTCAATGACACCGGCTTCAAACAACGCCGCGGCAATGGTGATCAACCCCGAGCCGCAGATGCCCCTGGCCTTTTTGTCGCCCTTGGTGACGATCATCGGTTCAAAGGTCACAGGGTCAATGGAGAAATCCTCGATGGCCCCCCTGGCGGCCCGCATGCCAAAGGTGATGCCACCGCCTTCAAACACAGGACCGGCGGAACAGGCCGTGCAAGCCATCCAGTCCCGGTTGCCGATGACAATTTCCGCATTGGTGCCGATGTCCATGAACAGGGTCAGCTCTTCTCGCCGGTACATGCCCGATCCCATGACCCCGGCCACGATATCACCGCCCACATAGCTGGAGATGCCCGGGTAGACCAGGGCAATGGCATGTTCGTCAAGCTCAATGCCGATGTCCACGGCACTGAAAGCCGGGTAGAGAACCGATGCCGGCACGTAGGGGGCCCGCCGGATATAGCGGGGATTGATCTTCAAGAGAAGCTGGGTCATGGTGGAATTGCCGGCCAGGGTGATGGTGGTGATCTCGTGGGTTTCCACCTCTGCTCGCCGGATGATCCGTTCCAGGACCTTGTTGATGGTTTTCAAAACCACCTGGTGCAGGGTTTCGAGGCCGTTTTGTTTCTCCGAGTAGACGATCCTGGAGATCACATCCTCTCCGTAGGAGATCTGTCCGTTGAATTCGCCGTGTTCGGACAGCACCTCACCGGTGTTAAGGTCCAGCACCTGGCCGAAGATCGTGGTGGTACCGATGTCCATGGCAACGGCATAGTTCCTGGAGGTGGTGTCCCCGGCCTGGATATTGACGATCTGGTTCTTGCCGTTCTCCCGGACCGGCCTGACAATGGTTGCGGTCACCTTGAAGTTGGCCTTTCTTGCAAGGTCCGGGAATTTCCTGATCACCCCGAGCTCGGTCACCAGGCGGTGCTCGTCGTGCCGGATCCTCAACGACTGCATGAGCCGCTCGAAATCGGCAACATTGTCCGCTGCCGACGGAGGATCCAGTTCGATGAACTTCTTCTCCACGGGGGGAAAAAAAAGCCCCTCCTCTTTCAAGTCATTCAGATCAAAGGTTTCAACCCTTGCCGTATGCCTGGCAGAGGGTTGAAAGTTCAGCACACTGGCATCGATTTCGGACTCCACGGGAATCCTGACAACCAGGTCGGACTTGATTTTTGACAGACAGGCCAGGCGATATCCCTCATCCCTCTCCTCCTGGGAGAGGTACTCGGATACGCCCCCCTGGACCTCCCCTTTTTCAACGAGAACCCTGCACTTGCCGCAAACCCCCTCTCCGCCGCAGGAGGCGTTGATATGGACCCCGGCCTCCATGGCCGCCCTGATAATTGTTTCGTTGTCATCGACGCTTATTTTCTGTCCATAGGGTTCAAACACAATGGTATGTTTCATCTCTTCTGGGTTCCTCCTCTTGGGCGTAACCGGCACAGCCGGATTAACAGAACTCTTTTTTATAACGATCATCAGCAGCATGCTCACAACAAAGGTAGAAAGTCGAATTAGAGGCAGCCGGTCCGGGGCATTGTCCGTAGCGGTTTTGAGCGGCAGCGGTCAGCATGGACGCTGAAGGAGCTGCCGCTCACCTCGGAGCAAATCTTGGATGATTTGCGTGACTCGAAGAGGAGCCCTGGCTCCATGAGCGTAGGGCAATGCCCCGGA
>JAWOGI010000228.1:0-7561 GCA_046496975.1 Desulfobacteraceae bacterium
GCAGCTTAGTCTTGGGTAGCTGACTCTGCCAGCTCAAGGGTGGATATCTCAAGCTCCCTGCCCGAAAGCACCTTCACATTGCCGCTGCTGCAGGAAGGACACCGAAACACAGGGGTGTCAACGGTCCATTCATGGCCGCACTCCCGGCACAAAAGCCCCACCGGCACCTCCTCGACAACAAGAGCAGCACCGGCAAGGGGGGTGTTTTCCGATATGATCTCCAGGCAGAATCGCAAACTGTCCTCGACAACGGCGGCAAGCTTTCCTATTCTCACACTGATCTTTTCAACCCTTGGATTGTCGATATCGTCGGGGATGGAGGCAACTGCAATCTCGAGCATCTGCTGGGCAATTCCCATTTCATGCATAAGAACTCCCCTCCCCCTTCAGCCTCTCCATCACCCGCTTGAATCCGGGCATGGCATTGACGATGGTGTCATCCTCCACACAGAAGGAGAGCCTGAAATAACCCGGCTGGCCGAAGCCGCTTCCTGGAACGGCCAAAATCAGCTCTTCCTGGAGGGCGGCAACAAAGGCCACATCGTTTTCAACCGGGGACCTGGGAAAGAGGTAAAACGCCCCCGGCGGCGTGGTAAACTCGTACCCGGCCCGGTCAAGGCCCTCGCAAAAGAGATCCCGTTTGCGCTGGTAGGCCGCGACGTCCACACTGACCCCCTGGATAAAGGGCAGCACCCGCTGTATCAGGGCCGGGGCATTGACAAAGCCCAGAATCCGGTTGGTCAGCGCCATGGCCTGGAGCAGCTTTTCCCTGTGCACCGCTTCGGGGTTGACCGCCACATACCCGATCCGCTCTCCGGCAAGGGAGAGATCCTTGGAGTGGGAGGTTGTCACAATGCTGTTTTTCCAGCTGGGAAACACCGGGGGAACCGAGGCGTTGTCAAAGGCAATGTTCCTGTAAGGCTCATCGGAAACCAGGTAAATCGTTTGGCCGAACTCCTCTCCTTTTTTTTCCAGAATTTTACCGAGCCTGTCAAGGCTCTCCCGGGAGTAGATCTGGCCTGTGGGGTTGTTGGGGGAGTTGATCAGCACGATCTTTGTCTTTTCCGTCACGGCCTTCTCCAGTGCATCAAGGTCCAGGGAGAAATCCTCCCGGGCCGGAACGGTCTTCAACACCCCGCCGTGGTTTTCCGCGTAAAAGGTGTACTCCACAAAAAAGGGCCGGGTCACCAGCACCTCGTCCCCGGGATCGAGGAGGGACTTGAAAATCACATTGAGTCCCCCCGCCGCCCCGCAGGTGACCACAATATCCTCCCGGGTGATGTCGGCGGCCTGCTCCCTGCAGATATTCTCGGCAATGGCCTGGCGGACAAAGGGATAACCGGTGTTGGGCATGTACCCGTGAATCCACTCCTCCTTCTGGGCGGCCACCGTCTCCAGGGCCTCCTGGAACTGGTCTGGGGGGGGAAGATTGGGGTTGCCGATACTGAAGTCAAACACATTTTTATCGCCATGCTCTGCCTTGAGCCTGGCCCCCTCTTCAAACATCTTCCTGATCCAGGACGATTTCTCCAGCGTTTTGTCAATCTTTTCTGCGATACTCATAGGATAGAATCCTCCCTTTTTGAATAGAACTCCCTTTTAAAGGCCTTGAAAGCCCCCTGGTCGATGGCGGTGCGGATCTGCTCCATCAGATCGAGGTAGTGGTGAACGTTGTGGATGGAATTGAGCCGGTAGGCGAGAAGCTCCCGGGATTTGTAAAGGTGTCTCAGATACGCCCTGGAGTAGTTTCGGCAGGTGTAGCAGGAACAGGTCCCATCGATGGGGCCTCTGTCCAGCCTGAATTTTGCGTTGGGAATGTTGATCGTCCCCCTGCTGGTAAAGAGCTGGCCGTTGCGGGCGTTGCGGGTGGGCATGACGCAGTCGAACATGTCACATCCCATCTCCACAAGCTCGACAATGTCTTGTGGCGTGCCCACCCCCATGATATACTTTGGTTTGGTGTCGGGCAGCAGGGGCAGGGTGTGATCTGCAATCTCGTACATGACTTCGCTGGGCTCGCCGACGCTGAGCCCCCCTATGGCGTAGCCGGGGAACTCCAGGGCCACCAGCTCCTCGGCGGAGAGGGTACGAAGATCGGGGAACATCCCCCCCTGGACAATGCCGAACAGGGCGTTTTCCCCCCCGTTCTCCAGCCAGAAATCCCGCCCCCTCCGGGCCCAGGCCGTTGTTTTCTGCAACGCCTCCATGGTGCTCTTTTTGTCGGCGGGATGGCCGATGCACCAGTCAAGGGACATCATGATGTCTGATCCGAGAACCGTCTGGATCTCCACGGCCCTTTCCGGGGTGAAGAGATGCCTGGACCCGTCGATGTGGGACTGAAACGCCACCCCGTTGTCGTTGAACTTTGCAAGCTTTGCCAGGGAGAAGAACTGAAACCCCCCGCTGTCGGTGAGCATGGGCCGGTCCCAGTTGATAAACTCGTGTAGCCCCTGCATCTCTTGGATCACCTCGCACCCCGGTCTCAGGTAGAGGTGGTAGGTGTTCCCCAGGATAATCTGGGCCCCGCAGGCCTTGACCTCCTCAACGGAGAGGGACTTTACCGATCCCAGGGTCCCCACGGGCATGAATATGGGGGTCTCTATGGTGCCGTGGGCGGTCTCTATCCTGCCGGTCCTGGCCCTTGTCTTTTGTGATTGCTTTAACACTTCAAATTTGAACATGATTCTTCAATTCCCGCATAACGGCCACGGGCCGATCTGGTTGCATACCGTTCGACCCGCAACAAAAGTAAAAACTCCGGTTCGGTCGAGCGGAGTTTTAGATAAACCGGCTTGGCCGGAGCATGATTATTCTCTTCCCGGCTCCTGCCCCCCCCTATTCCAGAAACATGGCATCCCCGTAACTGAAAAACCGGTACTTCTCCTCAACGGCCTCGGCATAGGCGGCAAAAATCGTCTCTTTGCCGGCAAAGGCCGAGACAAGCATCAGCAGGGTGGACTCGGGCAGATGGAAGTTGGTCAGCATGGCATCGACGCATTTGAACCGGTAACCGGGATAGATGAACAGATCGCACATGCCCTTTGCCGGTGCCACAGTGCCCTGGTCATCGGCGAGGTGCTCAAGGGTTCTAACCGTTGTTGTGCCCACTGCAACCACCCGCCGGCCCTCTCGCCTGGCCCTGGTGATCTTTTCGGCAGCCCCTGGAGAGACCGAGTAGAGCTCCGAATGGATCTTGTGGTCCCGGATATCATCAACCCTCACCGGCACAAAGGTGCCGTACCCCACATGGAGGGTGATTTTTGCAAACTCCACCCCGTTTTCCGCCAGGTCTTCCATGAGGGAACCGGTAAAGTGGAGGCCTGCCGTGGGAGCGGCAACGGCCCCCTCTTCACTGGCAAAAACGGTCTGGTAATCCTCGCTGTCCTCTGCCCCTGCCCCGCCCTCCCGCTTAATGTAGGGCGGCAGGGGGATCTCGCCGCGGTTTCTTATGATCCTGCTGAAATCCCCGTCAAAAAAGAACCTCAAGGTGACAATGCCCTTGGCGCTCTTTTCAACTTTTGCCTTCAACCCTTCTCCGAGCAAGAGCAGAGCTCCCTCTCCAGGAGCCCTGGAGGCCTTGACCAGGCAGTCACACCGGAACACGCCACTGGTTTTGAAACCTTCACGGCCGGCGGCATAATCGATGATCAGCACTTCTACCTTGCCCCCGGTCTCTTTGTATCCCTTGAGCCGGGCAGGAATAACCCTGGTGTTGTTCACCACCACAAGGTCCCCGGGCCTTAAAAAGGCTTTAATGTCGTGGAAGGTGTGATGAGAAAAAGAGCTTCTGGCCTTATCCACCCGAAGCAGCCTCGATTGATCTCTTTCCCGGGAGGGGGTCTGGGCGATCCTCTCCGGGGGAAGGTGGTACGAATAGTCTGAAAGCTGATACATTAAATGTCAACGTCTCTGAATTGTAAAATTGTTGTGGTTTTTGGGCTTGATCAAAGTCTGGTTTGAAATCCCGATGCCGGCAGCAGATCCGCTCTGCCCTTAAAAACAGCGCTACAAAACATTTCTTCCAAGATAGACAATCCCCACCCCCGTGAGCATGAGCACCAGCCCGAAACGGCGCAAAGCCCCGTCGGGTAGTTCAGTCACCGTCTGGACAACCGCCTTCATTTTTTCGGGAAAAGCGGCATAAGGCAACCCCTCAACAACCATCACCATACCGATCACACAAAGAAAAAACTCCATTTTACAACCCCTGCTCCGCTTAATTGTAAACTCCCCCTCACCTGGCACCGTGTTAAACGTCTGAATATAATATTGTATGGTATGGTTTGTCAAAACAATTATTTGATCATGCCAGGCTCAGACCCCATTCTCTTGGGCTGTCCAGACCAAATAAAAAGAGCCACTGACCCAAAAGATCTCGAAGAATCTTAGCGCAGACGGCTAATCCTTGTTGCAATTGCCCTTTTAATCATGGTATTGTTTTTTCTTCTATAATGTCAGCTGTCACCCCTGGGCGGAAAAGAAACCACCTGGCAGGGTTGACACAACTTTCAAAAACCAGACAGGATTGTGAGATTATGCCCTTTGAACCTGTGATAGGACTTGAGGTCCATGCCCAGCTAAAAACAGCAACCAAGATATTCTGCTCCTGCTCCACCGAGTTTGGAGCCTCCCCCAATGCCAACACCTGCCCGATCTGCACGGGAATGCCCGGGATGCTTCCGGTGCTGAACCGGAATGCCGTCACCCTTGCCATGAAAACCGGTTTTGCCACCAACTGCACCGTTGCAAAAGAGAGCCGGTTTGACAGGAAAAACTATTTCTACCCGGACCTGCCCAAGGGATACCAGATCACCCAGTACGCCTTCCCCATTGCCGAGCACGGCCACCTTCTCATCGAGACCGACCGGGGAGAGACCAAAAAAATCGGTATCACCCGGATTCACATGGAAGAGGACGCCGGCAAACTGATCCATGACCCGGCCCGGCCCAAGAGTTTTGTGGACCTCAACCGCACCGGCATCCCCCTTGTGGAGATTGTCAGCGAACCTGACATCAGAACCCCGGAAGAGGCCGGGGCCTACCTGAGAAAACTCCACGCCATTGTCCGGTACATAGACGTTTGCAACGGCAACATGGAGCAGGGAAGTTTCAGGTGCGATGCCAATATCTCCCTGAGGCCTGCCGGCCAAAAAGCCTTTGGGACCCGGACAGAGCTGAAAAACCTCAACTCGTTTAAAAATGTTGAAAAGGCCATTGCCTACGAGATCGATCGCCAGACCTATCTTCTCGACGAGGGCAAATCCGTTGTTCAGGAGACCCGGCTGTGGGATGCGGCAAAAAACAAGACCGTTTCCATGCGAAGCAAGGAAGAGGCCCACGACTACCGCTATTTTCCAGATCCCGACCTGGTCCCCCTGGTCATCGACGACACCTGGATGGAGGAGGTGAAAAACTCTCTTCCGGAACTGCCCGACGACAAGAAGCAGCGGTTTGTCGAACAGTACGCCATGCCAGCAGAAGACGCCCGGACCCTCACCTCGTCCCGGAACCTGGCCGACTATTTTGAAACGGTGGGCAGGGGGGTGAAAGACAAGCGGCTGGCCGTCAACTGGGTCACCGGTGCAGTGCTTGGCCTTTTAAAGACCGAAGGGCTGTCTATAGATGCTGCCCCTGTGTCGGCTGAAGATCTTGCCGAACTTTTAACCCTCCTGGAAAGCGGCGCCATCAGTGCCAAGGCGGCCAAAACAGTTTTTGACGACATGGTTTCCTCAAAGAAAGCACCCGGGACCATTGTCAAGGAGAAGGGTCTTGAGCAGGTGTCCGACCAATCTGAACTGTCCGCCATGGTTGCCGAGGTTATTGCGGCCAACCCCGACGAACATCAGTCGTACAAAGAGGGAAAAACCAAACTGTTCAGTTTTTTCATGGGACAGATCATGAAAAAAAGCCGGGGCAAGGCTGACCCCAAAATGGTCACAGAACTCCTCAAAGAACAACTTTAAAAGGAAAGGTATCTATTTTGAAAATTCCACCATGGAAGGCCCCGGGCCGGATTTTCGCAGCTGTTGCACTGTCTCTTTTGATGCTCTTTTCCGCTGCCGGTGCAAAGGCTGGAACAGAAAAAATTGTTGTGGCCCCTTTCCAGATCAACTCCCCCAACGACATAGACTATATCAGCAACGGGGTGCAGACCATGCTTCTCTCCCGCCTTGCCTGGAAAGATCGCATCATTGCGTCAAAACTGCAGCCCCCTGCCGACGGCAGCCTCCGGGAAGCTGCCGCCCATTCCGGTGCCGACTACCTGCTCCTTGGCAGCATCACCGAGTTTGCCGGCGCCTTGAGCATTGACACGAAAGTATACGACCTCGCGGAAAACAGATTGATGCGTTTCTACACCCAGGTGGAGGAGCCAGAAGCGGTTATCCCCGGAACGGCCCTTCTTGCCGGAAAAATAAACAGAGCCGTTTTCAGCAGGACCACACCGGCCCCTGAAAAACAAACCGCCCGCAAACAGGAGACCAGCGCAATAACGGCCAACCCGGAAAAGATGATGCAGGAGCAGTTCAAGAAACGGCAGAAAAAGGAAAAGCCCTTCTGGAAAATCTGGTAGGAGGGAATGAATGGCTCCGTTTCCTTGAAATGGCCCGCCATCCCCCGCCGCCCGATTCTGAATCTTTTTTCTTGACAGGAAGGAAAACCTTCACTATACCTGAAAACATGTTCAAAACATCTTACTCTATTTAAAATCCATTGAGCAAAGAACAGTGACAGCCCCATTGACGCTGTTTTCTGCCCAGGATGGTTTTTACGGTCCAAAAGAGTACAGTGTTCACGTTCATAAACCATAAGTGCAAAACTTTAAGATGTTTTTTTAACGCGTCAAAACCGAAAAGGGGGAAAACATGAAAAAGAGTTTAGGGTGGACCGCTGTCATGATCATGGCATCAGCATTGATCTGCATCTCTTGCTTTGCAAAAGAGAACTCAGACCTTGAGAAACAGCTTGACCTTGCCGACGACATTACCAAAGAGACCATCGCCGGTCCTGGAAGCGTAGAGGTGAACACCGGCAAAAACATTCTGATGAGCTTCGGTTCCACGGTGCGCATCATCCCGACCTCTGAAAGCAACTGGGACTTCGGGGTCAGTGACAGTGACAATGTCAAGGCGGCAGGCGGCCTTATTTACGGAGGGCCACCTAAAAATCTTCTCCGGGAGCATGCAAACGAAAGCGGATGGGTGGAAGACGGTTATATCCGGACGGAAACCAAGATTCACTTCAACGCCATGCCCAGGGACAGGAAATGGAGTTTTTACGGTGCCCTGGAATTTGACCGGCCCCTTGACACGGCCAGTGTGGACTCCAGAGGAGGAAAAGACAATGACTCCAGCAACTTCGGCCTTGAACGACTGAACATCAGTTACGCTCTTCCCTGGAACCTCAGGCTCCATGCCGGATGGGATATCTGGCATGTGGATGTCATGGAGGGAGCCGGCATGGTTTACGGCGATGACAACCCCGGGTTCTGGCTCACAGGAGAGCGGGAGACCATAAATTACAACCTGGGATACTTCAAACTCCAGGAGAACAACTTTCAGGT
>JAWOGI010000162.1:0-2796 GCA_046496975.1 Desulfobacteraceae bacterium
GGCAACGACAGCACCATCGGGGCGGGGGTTGAGGCCATAGACACGGCCCGCAGGGACGGAGAAACCCGCGGCATCGGGTCCGGGGCGATCTTCAAATCCATGAACTCCACCGTCACCATGAACCTGGCCGCCCGCCTGGGCACCCGGGGGGCCAACTGGACGATCAGCGCGGCATGCGCCAGCAGCGCCCACGCCCTTGGCCAGGCACTGATGCTGATCAGGAGCGGGTTCCAGGATGCGGTCATTGCCGGAGGCGCCCAGGAGCTCAACTGGATGGGCATGGCAAGTTTTGACGCCCTGAACGTTTTCTCCTCCCGGAAGGAGTCGCCCCAGGAGGCCTCAAGGCCCTTTGACCGACAGCGTGACGGCCTGGTTCCCGGGGGCGGTGGCGCCTGCCTTGTCATTGAGGCCCTGGACCACGCAGAGAAAAGGGGGGCCGAGATCTACGGCATCATCGAAGGGTACGGGTTCTCCTCGGGCATCGGCAAAAATCTCTCCCAACCCGATGCCAAAGGAGCTGCCCGGGCAATGACCAATGCCCTGAAAAACGCCGGCACACCGGCAGAAGCCATTGACTACATCAATGCCCACGCCACATCCACCCCTGCCGGAGACCCGGCAGAAGCCGCCGCCATCAACAGAGTGTTTGGCAGCACCACAGCGGTGTCATCGACAAAGTCCATGACGGGCCACGAGTGCTGGATGTCCGGGGCCAGTGAGGTGATCTACTCTGTTTTGATGGCAAAAAACAGCTTTATTGCACCGAACATCAATTTCCGGCAACTGGATGACAACTGCCCGGCAATCAATGTTATCAGTGAAACCAGGCCGGCCGTTATCCGGCGCTCCCTGTCCAACTCCTTCGGTTTTGGGGGCACCAATTCGGCCCTGGTTTTAAAATTCATATAACCGCCATGGGCAGCGTGCTCACAACAAAAGCCTGACCCCGTTGGCCCGCCAAATGTGACAAGTGGCCGATGTTATGACCAAGCCCCAAAACAGAATCGGGTGAAAGAGAGAATGATGAACAGACCGACGTACATGGACAACCTGTTTGAGAAAAAAAAGGCCGTCTTTCTTTTCAAGGGCGCATACATAGTGGTGATGAACCTTGTTGTCATTTTCCTTGTTCTGTTGTGGACCGTGACGGGAATCGTGTTTTTCCCCCTGGTGTTCGCCTTCATGAAATACTGGCAAAAAAAGCGCACGGGCCCCATCACCCGCCACTGCATCTGGATTTACGGCAAAGGGTGGCAGGTGATTGTCAGCATGTTTGTCTCCTTTGAAAAAAGCGGCCTTGATCCGGAAACCTTCGCCACCCCGGGGATCATTGTGGTAAACCACCGCTCCTTTTTTGACACCTACTGCATGAACATGCTTCCCGAGAGCGACATCTGCTTTGCCGTAAGGGCCTGGCCCTTCAAGATCCCCGTCTACAGTTTCTTCATGGGGCTGGCCCGGTACCTTGATCTTGAGACCAACCCCTGGCCGACAACCTTGGCCTTGTCCAGAAAACGCCTGGCCGAGGGCAGCTTTCTCCTCTTTTTCCCCGAAGGCCACCGGAGCAGGCACTGCACCCTGACCCGGTTCCATTCCGGGGCCTTCAAACTGGCCTGTGAATGCAAGGTACCCATCATCCCCGTCTGTTTGACGGGAACAGGGACCCTTCTCCCCCCCAAACGGTTTTGGCTCGCCCCGTCAAAGATCGTCCTTACGGGACTGCCCCCGGTTCATCCGGATCGATTCCCCGGCAAAACAGGGCATATTGACCTGGGAAAAGAGGTGAAGTCCCTTATGGCAAAAACCCTTGAAACCATGGAAGACGTGGATTTAAACCCATGAGAAAACCCTATTTCAAACAAAAAGAAAACACACCCTCCCCCCTTTCCACCACGGTAAAGCGACAGATCCGGTTCGAAGAAATTGACCCTTTGGGCATTGTGTGGCACGGCCGGTTTGCCAGTTTTTTCGAAGATGCCCGGGTGGCGCTGGGGGAAACATACGGCATCGGATACATGGACCTCTACTCCCGGGGGATCATGGCACCGATAAAAACCATGCACGTGGACTTCATCTCCCCGTTGACATTCCGGGAGACCATCACCATCCAGGGCCGCCTCCACTACTCCGACGCGGCACGGATCAACAGTGACTACATCATAACAAACAGCCGGGGAGACACCGCTGCAACGGGATACACCGTGCAGATGCTCCTCGATGACACCTATGAGCTCTTTCTCACCCAGCCGGAGTACTACCGGGATTTCTGCAGCAGGTGGAAGGCGGGGGCGTTGATATGAACCAGGTGGTTGTGACCCACACCGGGGCAGTCACCGCCATGGGAGATGATCTGGAAACCCTGTGGCAGGGCCTGGTTGACAAACAGACCGCCATAACAACGGCAACCCGGTTCGCAACAGACAATTACATCAGCTCCTGTGCCGCCCTGATCAACGATCTGGTGCCGGGCAGCAAAACAGCCATGGTATTCCAGCTGGCGGAGATGCTCATGGAACAGCTCCCCCCCCTGCCCCGGGAGACCCTTGTGTTGACGGCATCCACCAAAGGGGGCATCGAGGCTCTTGAAGCCGCCCGGAGGAAAACAGAGATTTCAAAAGAACAGCTCATCATCTCATCCCTGCCGGATTATATCACCCGGCGCCTGGGCCTGGTCCACCAGGGCATCAACATCAGTGCGGCCTGCACCTCGTCCACCATTGCCCTGGCCAAGGCGGCCTCCTTCATTGCCTCGGGCAGATGCTCCTCGGTTCTTGTCTTGGCCGTGGATATCATCAG
>JAWOGI010000335.1:0-7188 GCA_046496975.1 Desulfobacteraceae bacterium
TGTTACCACCAATCTCCTGCATCCTTGTTCTCTTTGGCCTTTTTCACCGCCTTGACAATATTGATATACCCGGTGCACCGGCAGAGGTTGCCCTGGAGGCTCTCTCTGATGGTTTCGTCGGTAAGGTCGCTGTCGGAACGGTTGATCAGGGCATAGGCGGTCATCAGCATTCCCGGGGTACAGAACCCGCACTGGATTCCAAGCTCGTCGGTAAACGCCTTCATCATGGGGTGGGCCTCGTTGTTTCGAATCAGTCCCTCGGTGGTCATGACAGAGGCGCCCTGCACCGATACGGCAAGGATCAGGCAGCTGTTCACCGGTTCATTGTTCACCAGGACGGTGCAGGCACCGCATTCGCCTTCTTCACAGCTTCGGTGAACACTCTGGAGACTGGCGCTGTTTCGCAGCACCTGAAGAAGGGTTTCGTTGGCATCCACGGCCAGTTCCACGGGGTCGCCGTTGATGGTAAGGTTGAGGGGGATTTTCATATCAGGCTTCTCCATTTTTTTTACGCTGGGTTTCAAGTATCCATTGCCTCACCTTTTCAGGGGTTGCCGGGGAGTCGTTTACCTGTATGCCGAAACCGGACAGGGCATCTTCCACGGCATCCAGGATCACCGCCTTGCTGCCGATGATGGGGGCTTCCCCCATGCCTTTGCTTCCCGTCTCGGAGAAGGGGGATGGGGTTTCCAGGTGGGCGATCTCAATATCCGGCGCTTCAACGGATGTGGGAATAAAGTAGTTGGAAAAAGAGGTGTTGAGCAGCCGGGAATTGTCATCATAATCCAGACTTTCGTACAGCGCCTCGCCAATGCCCTGCATGATGCCGCCGTGGATCTGGCCGTCGATCACCTGTTGGTTGATGATGGTTCCGGCATCGTGGACATGGACATACTTGACAATGTCGGTGACACCGGTCTCCACATCCACCTCCACCACGGCGATGTCCGCAGAGACACAGAAGGAGGTGTAGGAAGAGCCGGTATCCGGGGTGGTGGGGCTGTACCAGGTGGCCGTCACATCCAGGAGATGGTCGTGGTTCTTCAATATTTCAGGGTCAAGGCCCCTGGGGCCGGGAAAGAAGAACACCTTGTCGGCAAGTTCCCTGTAGCTGAGCCGGTTTTCCGGGTGTGAAGCGGAAAAGACGAACCCATGGGCCATCTCCACATCGGATTTCTCCACCTTGAGGAAACCTGCGGCGCATTGGACCACCTTTTTCCGCAGCAGCTTTGCCGCCTTGGCAACGGCGCTTGCCGGGTAGACGGCGCCCCTGCTGGAGAGAGGCCCCTGGCCGATATAATCCGAGGAGACCTTCTTGACGTGGATGTGGGCCAGATCCATGCCGAGGATATCACCGGCGATGGTGGCGTGGCTGATCTCCACCCCCTGGCCGATTTCGGTGCGGTCGCTGTGCACCTCGACACTGCCGTCCGGGGTGATCATCACCCTTGCCTGGGTGATTCCCCCCATCTGGCAGTTGGGAACTGCAACCCCGGCCGGTTCGATGGTGGTGCTCACCCCGATGCCCAGGCAGCGGCCCTGTTTTTCCAGCTCGGCCTTTTTTGCCCTGAACCGATCCATGTCCACCATCTCCATGGCCTTGTTCAGGGTGGCCGGATAATCTCCGCTGTCGATGACATAGTTGTTGATCTGGTGAAAGGGGAACTCGTCGGGCTGGATAAAATTCTTGAACCGGATCGCCTCGGGGGTCATGCCGAGTTTCTTGGCCACCTGGTTGATGGCGCTTTCGATGAATTTCAGACCTTTGTCCTTTCCGTAGCCCCTGTATGCGCAGTAAAAGGATTTGTTGGTAACGGCGCCGATGCCTTCGATGTGCATGCCGGTCCACTTGTACATGCTGGCGGGAGCCGAACAGGCGGGAAAAATGCTCAGGGCGGCAATGCCCTTGTTGGTGCTCTCCACCCCCAGGTCGTGGACCACCTGGGCCTTGAGACCGAGGAGGGTGCCGTCATTCTTGAAGGCGATGTCCCCCTCCCAGAACACGTCACGCTGGTGGGGGCCGGTGGCCATGAAATCCCGGTGGGGCTCCATCCATTTCACGGCACGGCCGGTGAGCTTGGAGGCCAGGGCCACAACGTTCTCCTTCCAGGAGTGGATCTTCAGCCCGAAGGCCCCGCCGATATCAACGGCGCTGATCCTCACCTTTGCCTCGGGCATTCCCATGGTGGCGGCAATGTTGTGGCGGGCAAGGAAGGGGGTCTGGAAGGAGCCCCACATGTCAAGGGCATCGTTTTTTCCGTCGTACACGGCCACACAGCGCCGTGGTTCGATGGGCAGGCCGGTGACCCTCCCCTCCCGGTAGGTCACCCGGAGGGTCTGGTCGGCCATTTCAAAGGCCTTGTCCGGGTCGCCGAAGTCAAATTTCAGGTGAACCTGTTTGTTGTCCTCCCAGTCATCGTAAAGCTTGGGAGACTCGGGGGTCAAGGCTTCCAGGGCATTGCCCGTGGCGGGCAGAGGGTCGTAGACAACCTCAACCAGTTCGGCGGCCCGCCGTGCCGTCTGTTCATCTTCGGCCACCACGGCGGCCACGGGCTCCCCGTACCAGCGGACCTTGTCATGGGGAATGGCGTGGACATTGGCAAGGCGCCAGGTCCAGTCCGCTTTCTTGAAATTGGCCTGGACCGGCAGGGGATGGGTGTGTTCTACCATGTCCTGTCCGGTGATCACCCGGACAACACCGGGCAGGGCCATGGCCTTGTCCGTGTTGACGGACTTGATAAGGGCATGGGCATGGGGGCTGCCCACAAAAACCAGGTGGGCCATGTTGGCAAATTCAAGATCATCTGCGTATTGCCCCTTGCCCATTACGAGACGTTCTTCTCTTTTTTTCATTCTATCCTTCTCCCAGCGGTGTTGCCACCGTTTTGATTAATTCATTACCCCGGCGGATCTGTCACTATATCAGCAATTCTAATTAGTATAATGGTCTTGAATGGAACGTGCCTTTTTGGCACGTTCCATGCTTTTGACAAGTGCCTGAGAATAAAGTAAGTTCTCAACACAAGCCCGACCCCTCCGCAGGAGCTGCTGATCCTATTTGGGGTTCTGCTGGTCCCAGAGTTCTTTGGCCATTCCCGGTCCTCCCCACAGGGTGGGCAGGAGAATGAATCCCACGGGCACCGCGGTGATGACGATGAAGGACTGGAGCGCCCCGATACCGCCCTCGCCCATATAAATAAGAATGGCGGCAACGGTTCCCATGGTCACGGCCCAGAACACCCGCATGCTTCGCGGGGGATCATCCTGGCCTGTCACACAGATGGCAATGGAGAGGGACATGGAGTCCCCGGTGGTGGCAAGGAACACAAAGATCAGAATCAGGAAGACCGGAATCAGAATGGATGCCATGGGAAGCTGTCCCACAACGGCCAGAAGGGCTGCGGGCAGGCCTGCATCGTTGAGGGGCCCGGAAATAACGCCGGGGGTCTGCATCTCAAAAAAGATCCCCGTTCCCCCGAGAATGGTGAACCAGAAGTGGGTGGCCAGGGGCGCGATAATCCCCACGGCAACCATGATCTGGCGAATGGTTCTCCCCCGGGAGATCCTGGCCACCAGCACGGCCATGAGGGGTCCGTATCCGATAAACCAGCCCCAGAAAAAGACCGTCCACCATGAGAGCCATCCAGTATCGCCGCGGAAAAGGCTCATGGAGGTAAAATCCTTGACATAGTTTCCCATGGCCTGGGTAAAGGTATCGATGATAAATCCCCCGGGTCCGATGAGAAGGATCAGGGCCACCAGGGCCACCGTCAGGAAGATATTGAACCGGCTGAGAAGCTGGATGCCTTTGTGAAGCCCCGTTATGGCGGATATGGTGTAGAAGATCACCAGGGCGATGATGATGGCCAGCTGGGTTATGTAGACATCGGGAATTCCGAAGATCTGGTTCAACGCATAACTCACCTGGAGACCGAGAAAACCGATGGGTCCGATGGTTCCGGCGGCCACGGCAAGGATGCTGCATCCTTCCACCAGCTGACCCAGGGTGTTTTTCATGATTTTTTCGCCGAATACCGGGTAGAGAAGGCCCCTGGCCTGGAGGGGATACCCTTTGTGGTAGTGGACACACATGAGGACCACAGCCCCCAGGGTACCCAGAATGGACCAGGCCAGAAATCCCCAGTGGAGAAAGCTCTGTTCCATGGCCGGTATGACGGCCGCTTTTGTGGCGGATTCCACACCGTCAAAGACCGGCGGTGTGCTCAGATAGTAGTACATGGGTTCTGCGGCAGACCAGAAAACGCCTCCGCCGGCAAGCAGGGTGCACATGATGATGGCAATCCATCGAAAGGTGCTTAACTCCGGCTTGTCGATGTTGCCAAGCTTTAGGCTGCCGTATTTTGAGACGGCAAGGCCCATGGCCACAAAAAAATTGAGCAGAAGAAGCCACTGCCAGTAGGCACCAAAGTACTTGCAGGCGAGGCCGAAATATTTAGAAACCAGGCCGGAGACAAATTCCGGACTTATCAGGGATGCGACCACAAACAAAAGCAGCATCCCGCCGCTGACAATAAAAACCGGCCATTCAACATTCTCCCACCCAAAGATCCCATTGCTGACACTGGAACCGTTCATCGTCGTGTCTTTGTCCATTTCACACTCCTTGTTTTTATATGAAAGCCATCAGCCATCAGCCTTCAGCCTTCAGTAATCAGTTATCAGCTTCCAATAGATACCTGCTGCTTACTGACAGCTGACGGCTTTCATGTTTTGTTGTGAGCACGCTGCTCATGGTCGTTATTATGGATCAGCATTTGACCATTTCAATGGTTCCCTTTACCGGACAGACCGAGTAGCATCCGCCGCAGCCGACGCAGTTCTCTTCGTTGACGTATACCGTTTCATCTCCCTGCTGCATGGCATCGGAAAAACAGGCCTTGAGGCACATGCCGCAGTCCTTGCACAGCTCCTGGTTGACACTGGCTTTTTCATGGGGCATTTCACCGTACTCCATGCAGCTGTCCGTGGCGATGCCCAGCATCTGGTCAATGGTTTCATACCCCTTTTCATCCATGAACTCTTCCAGGCCCTTGACCTGTTTGTCCAGCCAGGAGTACCCGTAGCACATGACAGCGGAGCACATCTGAACGATCTGGGCGCCGCTCATGATGAACATGACGATGTCCCGCCAGTCGTAGGCGCCGTTGGTGCCGGTGATCTCCAGCTTGTCGCCGAGCATGGTCCTCACCTCGTTGATCCATCTCAGGGTCAAGGGTTTGGTCCAGGGGCCGCCGATGCCGGCCTTGCCGTAAATCAGGGGCTGGCCCGTCTCGATGTCCGGAACAAAGCCTATGAACCGGTTGGTCAGTGTCACGGCACTGGCGCCGGCCTTGTGGAGCATATCGGAAAAGAGGACAAGATCCGTAACCTGGGGGGTCACCTTGATGATGACCGGAATGTCCAGGGCATCGGAGACTTTCCGGGTGATTTCACAGGCGTATTCAAAATCCTGGCCCACGTTCATCCCGGTGCGCATGCCCGGCATGAGCTTGGGATGGGGACAGCCGAAATTCAGCTCGACCATAGGCACGCCGCCCTCCTGCATCTGTTTGCCAAGCGTCACCCAGCCGTCGATATCGGTGGAGGCGATGCTGCCGATGACAACGGCATCCTTCTCTTTGGCGTATCTCACCGTTTCGGTGATCTCTTTCATGAAATCATCCGGAGGCTCGATGGCAAGGCCGCTGCGGCTGTAGAGGCTGAAGCCCCTGGGCACTTTTCCGTGGCACACCTCATGCTTCTGGTCGAGAAAGCGCCATTTCGCCCGCTGGGTCAACTCCCGCATGCCCGCAGAGTCGGTCATGGTCTTGGCAATGACGGCGCCGGCACCGCTGTCAATGCATTTTTTCATGTTGGCGGCGTTGAGTGTGGGTTCAGCAGAGGCTGCCGCCAGGGGATTTTTAAACGTTACACCGCAAAATTTTACTCGAGTATCAGCCATGATTTTTGTCCTTGTTGTATTGCTTTGTCATTGCTTAATTTCAGGCTTTTCCCCTGGTGGGAGTGGCCTGCTGATTTTTTGATTTTGCCAGGCACTGATAGGGGGCATTATCCCACTCCCAGTGCTGGATCTGTTGCCCCGGGATTGAGAAAGTCCCTTCTGCCTGCAAGGCCTGGAAAGGTGTTTCGTGCCGCCTTTACCTTTGCCAGGTCAATGTCGGTTTGAACGATGAGCTCTTCGTCCCCGGCGCCGGCAAGGATCGTTCCCCAGGGGTCTGTCACCATGCTGTGGCCGACAAACTGGATGCCGCAGCTGGTGCCGGTCATGTTGGCGGAAACCAGAAAACACTGGTTTTCAAGGGCCCTCACCCGGTTGAGCATGATCCACGGTTCAAGCCTTGGATAGGGCCATGCCGAACAGACCAGGAAGAGTTCTGCGCCCTGGTCCACCATGTTTCGAAACAGCTCGGGGAACCTTAAATCAAAGCAGGTGGCCATGCCTATCCGGCCCATGGGGGTGTCCACAACCGCTGGAGAGTTGCCCGGTGAAAGGATCTGATTCTCTTTTGAGTTGTACCCGAACAGGTGAATTTTCCGGTATCGTCCCAGGATTTCGCCTTCCGGAGACAAGAGAAAACTGGTATTAAAACAGTCATTGCCTTCTTTTTCAACAAAGCTGCCGGTGTGGAGAAAGACCCCATGCTTTTGGGCAAGTTGTTTCATCAATGTCATGACAGGACCGTTGACATCTTCCGCCGCACTGACGTAGCGGTCAAAATCCATGAAACCAATGTTCCACAATTCCGGAAGGATAACCAGATCAGCCCCCCGGCACTGGTCCAGGTTCCGGGTGACCTTTTCAAATGTTTCTTTCATGCTGTTTTCAACCACTGCCATCTGAACCGAGGCAATTCTCATGGGGATGTCTCCTTTTTTTCAGGGTTTGGGCTTGATCATAGCATCAGCCATGGGTCATGTGATCAGTCCGTTTTTTGTAATTAGTGGCTGACCGAATCCCCGTGTTTGGACTAAAATTTGCCCAGGTGCAAGGCGCAAGAAATTTTAAAACCGGAGTGTACTGAAGTACATGAGGATTTTAAAATTTTGCAGCAACGCAGCAGATGGGTGAGTTTTCGTTCAAACACTAATTTTTCCTGAACGTGTCCATATACGCATACAAAGCAGGAGACCCGCCGGTATGGAGGAAAAGAACCGTGGCGCCCTGGG
>JAWOGI010000172.1:0-3000 GCA_046496975.1 Desulfobacteraceae bacterium
GATCTGAAAAACCGCATTGAAACCCTTCCCAGAACCTGCATGGACCGGGACCTGCCCGATCTTCTCCTCTTTTCCCCCTCCCTGGTTCTTACCCTGGACAAGCGCCAGGACCGGCTCTCCCTTTCCATACCGGTGGTGGCTGCCGGGGATGATGGCGACGAACGTGTGAACCGGGCCCACCGGGTGAAAAACGCTTTTTTCGAGAAGTTGTCCGGCCTGGAGAGGTCAGAGCTGCCGCTGCAGGGTGAACAGGAAAACCCCCGGCCGTCAAATTCCGATTGTCAGGAGTGTTCCGGGCATGACAAAGAGAGAACGGCAGGAGACAATGAGGGGTTGGTCGGACAAGCAGGTTTGACGTCCAATTTCTCCAGGGCTGAGTACCTGGAGGCCGTCGAGAAAATCATTGATTACATCAAAGCCGGTGACATCTACCAGGTGAACCTCTCCCAGCAGTTCACCGCACCGTTTTCCCAGGATCCTTTTGCCCTCTTTTTGGACTGTTTTGAGAAAAATCCCGCCCCTTTTTTCGCCTTTGTCAATGCAGGAGACCACCAGGTGATCTCCACCTCCCCCGAGCGGTTCATCAAACGAGACAAGGAGAAGATCGAGACAAGGCCCATCAAGGGGACCATCTCCCGGGGCAAGAATTTTGTGGAGGACCGGCAGAACCGGGAGGCCCTGCTGGGCAGTGTCAAGGATGATGCCGAACTTTCCATGATCGTGGATCTCATGCGCAACGATTTCGGCCGGGTGGCCAGGCACGGCACCGTTGCGGTGAAAGCCCACAAAATGCTTGAACCCTATGACAATGTGTTTCACCTGGTTTCCCTTGTCACGGCGGAGCTGGAACAGAACACCACGGTTTCCGATCTGATCCGGGCGGTCTTTCCAGGGGGGTCCATCACCGGTTGTCCCAAAATACGATCCATGGAGATCATCGATGAGCTGGAATCGGTCAACCGCCACATCTATACCGGCTCCATCGGGTACATCAGTTTCCACGACACCATGGACCTCTCCATTGCCATTCGAACGGCGACCCTGTGCGATAACGAGCTGTGGTTTTCAGTCGGCGGGGGGATCGTGTTTGATTCCGACCCTGAACAGGAGTTCCAGGAAACCCTTGACAAGGGGGCGACCTTTTTGAGGCGGCTGGCCCTGGACCGGAGCGGTCAGAAAGCAGGGGCGGCAAAAGTGTGGCTCAACGGGAAGATCATTGACCACCAGGATGCCGGGATTTCTCCGTTTGCTCCGGGATTTCAGTACGGGGCGGGGCTCTTTGAAACCATAAGGGTGGACAACGGCGTTCCCTGTCTGCTTGACCGGCACACTGAAAGGTTCCACAACAGCCTGGCGCTGCTTTTCAACCAGGAACCCTTTGATATTACCTGGGCAGATGTTATCCACCGGGTGTTGAAGGAAAACCGGCTGAAAACCGGGACAGCCGCGGTGAAGATTACAGCGGCAAGGAAAAGCGGTGACACACAGGCCTGCCAATGGGACCTGGTTGTCTCGGCAAGGCCCTACCGTCACCGCCTGGCTGCTTCCGGCAAAACGGGGATAGATCTTGTCACCTGCCCCGAACCCCGTCAGATTCCCACGGCGGATCACAAGACCCTGAACTACCTCTACTACTATCTGGCCTCTTTCCACGCCGGAAAGAACCGAGCAGACGAAGCCCTGGTTCTCAATGTCGACGGCACCGTCTCAGAAACAAACACCTGCAGCATCATGGCGATCCACGGGGATACCGTGGTGGTGCCCGGTTCCCGGCATGTCCTGCCCGGGGTTACCCAGGCCGCCGCCCTGGAGGTGATGGCTTCGTGGGGATACACTCCTCTTGTGAAAAAGACAACGCCGGCTGAGTTTTTCTCTTCCGGCAGGGTGATTCTCACCAATGCCCTCATGGGAGCCGTTCCTGTTCTCTCCCTGGACGGGAAAAAGATCAGCGGCCCGGATCTCTCTTTTCTCTGCAAGGCCATCAACAACGCTCTCTTTTATTGCTGATTCCTTTGGTGGGCAATTTTTGGTCTTGTGCGGGGTGCAGGGTCCAGTAAACTCGGCCGGATCGCCATGGACCCTTAGAATTGACGCTCATTGGATTCCAGGGGTTGACAAAGGGGGAATAGAGGGGTAGTATCCAGCTTTGCCATGGTATTGAATTGTGTGTGGTCAAGCCCAAAAATTGATTCAGGTGGGATGTTATGATGAAAAAAAAGAACGTTTTTTTACTGGCGCTTTTGGCCTGTTTGATGATCCCTGGCGTTTGCCTTGCCGCGGCCCAGGGGGCACCCCGGGCCTTTGTGCCGGAAAACCGGTACGAGTTTGCCCCTCTCCCCGAAGGAAAAGATATCCTTCACGGGTTTGTCATTGAAAACCGGGGGGATGCAGAGCTGGAAATCCAGCGGGTCAAGACCGGCTGAGGCTGCTCCACTGTCTCCTTTGACAGGAAGATTCCCCCGGGCGGGGAGGGTGTGGTAAAGGTCAAGGTCAATTCCTCGGGTTACGGCGGCAGGAAACTGCTCAAGAGAATGCAGGTTTACACCAGTGACAAGCAGAACCGAGTGATCTCCTTAAAGGTTACCGGCCAGGTGGAGAAAGTTGTCAATGTTGTTCCCCGGGTTGTCCGCCTCACCGGAACTGTCACTGAAACAATCAGCAGCAGGGTGAAAATAACCCCGGCTGAAAAATACGCATTTTCCATCACAGGAACAGAGATCAAGCGGGGAAAGGACATCTTCGCTGATCTTCAAAAAATCCCAGAAACGGATAACACTTGGGAGCTTGTGGTTGAAAACCGGAAAAGCACTGTGGGCAGGTATTTTGATGTGATCACCCTGACAACGGACAGCAAATTAAAGCCGGGGATTAAAATCCGCGTCTTCGGGAATATTGTCGACAGGGGAAAAGAGGCTATCCGGGAAACCCCATGACAATGGGAGGCGGATGGTTTGGATCGGCTGCCGGCGCAGCACGACTTTCTTATAAAAGCATTGGGTG
>JAWOGI010000126.1:0-2711 GCA_046496975.1 Desulfobacteraceae bacterium
GCTGATACGGCCGGGCTGGAAATCGACCAGGCCGGCAGCGATCCGGAACAGGAGCTGGACAGCCTGGATGATGACCTTGACGATGATCTGGATGAATTTGACCTGTCAGACTTTGAGGATGAAGATCTGGACGAGGATATTGATGATATTTTAAAGGAGAGCAAGGAGTTCTGGGACCAGAAAAAAGAAAAGTAGCCTTGCCGCTGCCCGCCGTTTACCCTGGACCCGTATGTTGTTATGTCAGATTTTCATTCGTACAAAAAAGTCAAGGCACTGGGACTGTCGTCCGGCGGCCTGGACAGTATTCTTGCCGCCCTGGTTTTACAAGAACAGGGAGTTGATGTGACCTGGGTCAGTTTCAAGACCCCTTTTTTTTCCCCGGAAAAGGCTGTCAAGGCGGCTGAATGTAACACCATTCCCTTGAAGATCGTTGATATCACAGACGATTACATGCCCATGCTGGAGAATCCCAAAGGTGGGTATGGAAAAAACATGAACCCCTGCATGGACTGCCATGCCCTGATGTTTGCCAGGGCAGGAAAGTTCATGGATCAAGAGGGGTTTGATTTTCTCTTCAGCGGCGAGGTGGCCGGGCAGCGTCCCATGTCCCAGACCAAAAACGCCATGCGGTACGTGGCGAAAAACTCGGGATTTGACGGGTTTATCCTCCGCCCCTTGAGCGCCCGGCTCCTCCCCCCCTCTTTTGCCGAAGAGCAGGGGCTTGTGGACCGGGAGAAGCTCTGTGCCATTTCAGGCCGTTCCAGGAAACCCCAGCTGGCCCTGGCAGAGAGGTTCGGGGTCAAGGAGTTTCCAGCCCCTGCCGGCGGCTGTCTTCTCACGGACAAGGGGTTTTCCGCCAGGCTGAAGGATCTGATGCAGGTCCAGAAGATCTACGAAACAAGGGAGCTTTATCTTCTCAGGCACGGCCGCCACCTGAGGCTGGACAGCAGCACAAAGGGTGTTGTGGGTCGGTCAAAACAGGACAACGAGAATATTTTGACCTGTTACCGGGAAAAAGAGGACCTTCTCATTCATCACGCCTCCCTTCCCGGCCCGGTGATGCTGATTCCCCGGAACGCGGGAAAAGAGATCGATCTGGTTAAAAAAGCGGCGGCCATCTGTGCCGGTTACACAAAAACAAAACCCGGTGCGTCTGCTGTGATGCGGATCATCTCTGCTGCCGGCAGTGACACCGTCACCGTCTTTGCCGTTGACCCGGCTGCCGTCCAGGCCCTCATGGTGTGATTGGCTGTTTTCCAACCGGAGTCTTTGCCCTTTTTGCCCGGAGTGATGGTCAATCTTTGATTTTTCCCTTGAGCTGACCGCAGGCGGCCGAGATATCATCCCCCTTGCTTTTCCGGATGATGGCCGTCATCTTGCTGTCCAGGAGGATTTGGAGGAAATCGCTGACCGAAGCGTCGGAGGGGCGCTGGAACTCACTTTTTTCATGCTCGTTAAAGGGGATGAGGTTCACCTTGGCCCGGATGGGGGCCAGCATTTTGACAAGGCGCCGGGCATCCTTTCTGGTGTCGTTGACCTCTTTTATAAGTATGTACTCGAAGGTGATCCTGTTCCTCGGTTTTGTCTTAAACTCCCGGCACGCCTTTAACAGCTCTTTTATCGGCTGGCTTCTGTTGATTGGCATGAGCATGGAGCGGGTGGCATCTTCGGTGGCATTGAGGGAGACGGCAAGGTTGGTGCTGGTGTCCCTGTTCAGCTGGCGGATCATGGGCACCAGGCCGCAGGTGGAGATGGTGACCCGCCTGGGGGAAAACTTGAGGCCGTAGTCACTGTCGGTTATGATCTCCAGGGATTTCACAACAGGATCGTAGTTTGCCAGGGGCTCTCCCATTCCCATGAACACGATGTTGGACAGGGTGGCTGTCTCCATGCCCACCCGCTGTGCCAGCAGGTGTCCCGCATCCCTCACCTGGGAGACGATCTCGGCAGATGTGAGGTTGCGCTTGAACCCCTGCCTGGCGGTGAGGCAGAATCGGCAGCCCTGGGCGCACCCCACCTGGGAGGAGATGCAGAGGGTAAACCGCTTTTTCCCCGGGATAATCACCGCTTCAACGTGGTTGTTGTCACTGAGCCGGAAGAGGAGCTTTTCCGTTCCGTCCCGGGACATTTCACTGTTTTCAAGGAGAAGCCGTGAAATGGAAAAGTTGCTTTTCAGCTTTTCCCGCATGGCTTTGCCGATGTCTGTCATCTCGTCAAAGCTGTCTGCCTGGCGCATGTAGAGCCACTTGAAAACCTGTCCCGCCCTGAAGGGCTTGATGCTGTTGGCTTCAAACCAGGCGGCGAGCTCCTGCCTTGAAAATTCCTTGATATCTTTCATTGTATGGCCTTTAGTCCGTGAAACCCAGCCTTAAGGCTCGGGATGTGAGTTTGCTTTAGCAAGAGCACGGCCTCACTTTGGTGTTGGTATGTATCTTTATTAAACTTTTAGCGGTTAGCTTTTGTGTCGGCGAACAAGGCTGCCGGTCCCGGTAACGCAAGACTGACCCTTCGGTACATGGCCGGTGTTATGATCAAGACCATTTTTTACTATACCACAATTGTCTTCCGTGGTAAACTGACAAAAAAGCCGGGCTTCGGCATTGGAGGCATCCCCGCCCATCCATCCCGTGGCCGGGCTACAGCAATTGTAATTTTGACAGGGACCAACAGGGGTAACCTTTTCGTTATCAACATTATCGAGTACTTTATGG